>NZ_JAYFPU010000094.1:0-1695 GCF_034927525.1 Christensenella sp. | reverse complement strand
TGCCACGCTCTTTTTCTTCCGGCGCTTTGTCGATCTCATCATATTTTGTTGCTTGCGCTTTTCCGCTCTTTGACAGTACCGATGTGATCGCTGCTGTCAGCGTTGTTTTTCCATGATCGACGTGACCGATCGTTCCGACGTTTACATGCGGTTTGTTTCTCTCAAACTTACCCTTTGCCATTGCTTGCTTTCCTCCCGAAAATCTTTTTGTTGAATGGGGTTTTGCCCCAAATTTAATTTTTCAGTTTACCTGATGCGTTATCTATCATATTTTAAGGTTTCTACCGCCGTTTGTCAAGCCGCAGGCTGTTCCGGCACCACTGGCGGAGTCGGTTCCGGAGCGACGGTTGGCGCGGGCGTCGCTTCGGGCGATGGAGTAGGCTGCGGGTTATTTGCTTCCGCTTCCTTTTGCTCCAGTTCCTTGGCCTGCGCCTGCACATCCTCTATCGCTGTTCCCTCTGCCGGCAACGGTACGCCGCTGCCAAGCTCTACCTCGGGCGCGATGCCGCGGTACGTGGATGTCGTTACCTCAAATTTCTCGCCGATTTTTGCATCCGTATCCTTATGGTATTTTTGACCCCAGATCTGGTATTTTTCCTCGCCCTGTCCGACCTTGGTCCTCTTTACTTCGTATTTCCCCAGCGCGGCATTTGTTTTATATTTGACTGCCGGCGCATCCTGCTTATTGATCAGTTCGCTTTCGAACTTCAGGTAATAGTCCCGCTCGACCGTCCCGTAAATGTCCACTGTAACCTTCATATCCGGGATATTACAGGTAACGATCATGATCATATCCGTATCGTTAATATTCTTTACCTTAAAATCCGGCCCGCCGGTAGAGATCGTCGCATCCATGCCCGGGGGCACATAGCCCGCCATGATGGTATGCGGCAGCCGCGCCACCATATCCATTTCCGCACGCAGCGCAGCATTATAGAATGTAGAGGAAACCTGACAAATGCCACCGCCCGCCTGATCTGTATACGTACCGTTCTCGATGCCCGGTGCAAGCGCCCAGCCGAGCTCCTCTGTACGGTCGCCCACGTAATCGTTCACCGAGAACGTCTCGCCCGGTTTGAAAACCGCACCGTTCAGTTTATCACTGATCATCCAGATATTGAATTTACGACCCTTCGAAGAAGACGACCCGATGTTGGTCGTGTAGCTTCCCATCTTGACCATTTCTTTTGGATTGTCCGATCCCTGCGCCTTCACCACATCGATCTGCGCGGCAAACGGTGCAAACAGCTTGGCGTCTATCTGGTTTTTTGCCGTTTCTTTGATCCCGTCGACATCGACCTTCCAACCGTCCTTTGGCTCCTGCACGGTGAGCGTGCCACCCGTTGTCAGGTTTTCCTTATTGCTTTGCTTATCAACGGCGTAAGCAGCGTCCACCGCAGCTTCGCCCCATGTGGCACTGTCCATATCGATCAGTGCGTCAAGCTTTGTTTCGTCAAACGCATAATCAAGCGGCCAGTCCTTTGGTTCTGTTTTCTCGAACAGCAGATCCCAGCGCGTGCCTTCCCTGCCGTAAAGCATCGCTTCTCTGAGCGGCGTTTCATAATCCACCGACAGGCCCGCATCCGGCAGGCCGTAGGAATACGCGGTTTCCTGCACGGTATACTCGATTTTGTTTTCGTTCAGCATGCCGTCTACAGAAGCCTTTATCTTTTCTTCGCCCTGCGCATAGGTCAG
>NZ_JAYFPU010000091.1:0-9005 GCF_034927525.1 Christensenella sp. | reverse complement strand
TTGATTGTTGAGTTGTATTCTAAATAATAGGCGTATTCCCTTTATGGATATCCTATTTAGAAGGAGGTTACAATATGCTTGAAATAGAAAGACCAAACATCGAATGTACCGAGATGAGCGAAGATAAAAAGTACGGCAAGTTCGTGATGGAGCCTCTTGAAAGAGGATTCGGCACGACGCTCGGGAATTCCCTGCGCCGTATTCTGCTTTCTTCTCTGCCTGGTGTTGCGGTAACAAGCGTAAAGATAGACGGCGTCTTGCATGAGTTTTCGACAATTGAAGGCGTGCACGAGGACGTCACAAACATTGTGCTCAACTTAAAGGGTCTGTGTGCGAAGATGTATACAGACGAGCCCAAAAAGTTGATCATCAATGCAAAAGGTCCCAAGGAAGTAACAGCAGCCGACATCGAGACGGATTCCGAGGTGGAGATCATCAACCCGGATTTGCATATTGCAACGATCGACAAAACGGCGAATCTGTATATGGAGATCATGATCGCTAGGGGCAGAGGGTATGTGCTTGCCGACAAAAACAAAGAAGCAAACATGCCTATCGGAGAGATCCCGATCGATTCGCTGTTCACACCGGTGACAAAGGTCAACTTTGCCGTGGAAAATACGCGTGTCGGCCAGATTACTGACTTTGACAAACTGACCATCGAAGTATGGACAAACGGCAGCACAAATGCTGACGAGGCGATTTCGCTGGCGGCAAAGATTATGAGCGAGTACCTCTCTCAGTTCATCAACCTGACGGATCACGTGGGTGACGTGGAGATCATGGTGGAGAAGGAAGAGGACAAGAAAGAGAAGATTCTGGAGATCACGATCGAGGAGCTGGATCTTTCGGTACGTTCGTACAACTGCTTGAAGCGCGCGGGCATCAATACTGTAGAAGAACTCATTATGCGTAACGAAGAAGAGATGATGAAGGTGCGTAACCTGGGCAAAAAGTCGTTAGAAGAAGTAGAGCAGAAGCTTGAAGCGCTGGGGCTTAGCCTGCGCAAAGACGATTGATTTCGGACATTAACGGAGGTTTTAGAACGCTATGAGAAAATTAGGCAGACCGTCTGACCAGAGAAGAGCAATGCTCAGGGGGCTCGTTACGTCCCTCATCTGGAACGGTAAAATAGAAACAACGATGATGCGTGCAAAAGAAACGCAGAGAATCGCTGAGAAGCTGATCACAAAGGCGATCCACGTATACGACAATACGGTCGAGGTGGAAAAAACTGTGGACGGCACAATGACGAAGGTCACAAACGATTCTCCGGAAAAGCTCGCTACGAGACGTATCCTGATGAAGTATTTGTATGATTTCCCGGAAACGAAACAGCCGAAGGAAAGCAAATACGACTACAAGAAGCGTACAGGCGATGTGAAAAGCCCGGTGGTCGAGAAATTGTTCCGCGAGATTGCGCCCAAATATGCGCAGCGCGCAAAGGACAAAGGCCAGGGCGGCGGATATTCGCGCATTATCAAAAAAGGACCGAGACGCGGCGACGCGGCGGAAGTTGTTATCTTAGAATTGGTATAACAACAGAAGCACAACGGTTTAAACAGAGAATGAAAAGGGGAGGAACTGGCGAGGCAACTGCTGTTCCTTCTTTCTGTTATCAGGGAATGTATTTATGCAAAATATGATCGAAGCGAAAAATTTGAGATATGCCTATCCTGTCCCGGAGAGAGCCGAGGGAGAGGAAACAAAGCCGCTAAAGTATGCGCTTGACGGTGTTACGCTTTCGGTGAAGCAGGGTGAATTTGTGGCGGTGCTGGGGCACAATGGCAGCGGGAAATCCACCTTTGCAAAGCACATCAACGTTCTTTTGCGCGCGCAGGAAGGCAGCCTTTTTGTTGTAGGGCTGGATGCGGAAAGCGAAGACAACATCTGGGACATCCGTTCCCATGCGGGAATGGTGTTTCAGAACCCTGACAACCAGATCGTTTCTACGATCGTGGAGGAGGACGTCGCTTTCGGGCCGGAAAACTTAGGCGTGCCGCAAAAAGAGATCGTAGAGCGCGTATATGAGGCGCTTGGCGCTGTCAATATGCGCGGGTTTGAAAAGCGTGCACCGCATATGCTCTCGGGCGGTCAAAAGCAGCGCATCGCCATTGCGGGCGTGCTGGCGATGCACCCGGACGTGATCGTGTTTGACGAGCCGACAGCCATGCTCGACCCGCAGGGGCGGGGAGAGGTGATGGACACCATCCGCTTTTTGAACAAAGAGCAGGGGAAGACAGTTGTCCTGATCACACATTACATGGAGGAAGCGTCGGAGGCGGACAGGGTGTTTGTGATGACGGACGGGAAAATAACGGACGAGGGGACGCCGCGCGAGGTGTTTTCGCACAAGGAAAAGCTGGACGCCGCAGGCCTTTTGCCGCCGCTTGCAACACAGGTGTATCATGAACTGAAGGAAAAAGGAATAGACATCGGGGATTGCCCGGTGACACTTGAAGAATTGGTGGACGGATTATGCCGGTAGAACTGAAAAACCTGAATTATTCTTATATGCCGGGTTCCCCTTTTGAGGTGCGTGCATTAAAAGATATCAGCATGCGTGTAGAAGACGGCGAATTTGTGGGCATCATCGGACACACGGGCTGCGGAAAATCGACGCTGATCCAGCAGATGGCAGGCCTTCTGACGCCATCGAGCGGTACTGTGGAAGTGGATGGCGAGGATATCAACGCAAGCGGCTACGACCGTAAGAAATTACGCCGGACGCTCGGGGTGGTGTTTCAGTATCCTGAATACCAGCTCTTTGAAGAAACGGTTGGCAAGGACGTTGCGTTTGGCCCTGCAAAAGCGGGGATGGGTGAGGAGGACGTCAGAAAGAGCGTGGACGACGCGCTTGCACTGATGGATTTTGATCCGGAAAAGATACGCGATATTTCGCCCTTTGACCTGTCAGGCGGTCAGAAACGCAAGGTGGCGATCGCGGGCGTGCTGGCGACAAAGCCGCGTATCCTGATCTTGGACGAGCCCATCGCAGGACTCGACCCCATCGGCAGGGAGCAGTTCATGCAGCTTGTGCGCAGGCTGAATGTGCAAGGGACGACGATCATCATGATCTCGCACAATATGGACGGGCTGGCAGATTATGCGACGCGCATCATCGCGATGGATCATGGGGAAATCTATATGGACGGTACGCCGGGGCAAGTGTTTGCGGACATCGGAAAGCTGCGGGCTGTAGGCCTTGACGCAAGTGAAGCGCGGCAGGCAGCGTACCTTCTTAAGCAGTGCGGGTGGGATATCCCGGACGACATCATCACGAGAAGCGAACTGGTTGACTTTATCGTAGCACATCGTAAAGAGGACAGGTAATGATCAAAAATATTACATTGGGCCAGTACTTCCCGGGCAATACGATTGTCCATAGACTGGACCCGCGCATGAAAATCATAATCGCGCTTTTGTTCCTGGTCGCCGTATTTGTGGTACGGGACTGGTGGGGATTTTTAGCGCTTGGCGTTTTATTTATCGTCATCACTATGCTTTCAAAAGTTGGCCTGCGCACCATATTGCGCAGTATCAGGCCGCTTTTGTTCATCATTATTTTTACATTTGCATTGAATATCCTGTTTTTTGCACCGCAGGATCCTTCGCATATCATCTGGCAATGGGGCATCATCAAGATATCCACGGACGGCATTGAAAAGGCGATCTTTATTGCCATCCGTCTGATTCTTCTGATCTTTGCAACCAGCCTGCTGACGCTCACAACGTCGCCCATGCAGCTGACAGATGCTCTGGAAAGCCTGCTGCGGCCACTTAAAAAGATCAAATTTCCTGTGCATGAGATGGCGATGATGATGAGCATTGCGATGCGCTTCATTCCTACGCTGATCGATGAAACCGACCGTATCATGAAGGCGCAGACAGCACGTGGCGCGGAATTTGACAGCGGAAACCTGATCAAAAAAGCAAAAAATATGATCCCGCTTCTCGTTCCCTTGTTTGTGGGAGCGTTCAAGCGTGCGGACGAACTTGCAATGGCTATGGAAAGCCGTTGCTACCATGGCGGCGAGGGCAGGACGCGTATGAAGGTACTGCACTTTGAAAAGACAGACTGGATCGCCGTTATTCTGATGTTCGGACTGTGTATTCCTTTTATGATCTGGCTGTAAACGTCTTATCACATCATATAAAAAACAAAAGACCGCCGGCTTTCATGCAGGCGGTCTTTTGCTTTTGTGTTAAAAAGGGAAATCAGTTCAAAGACTCGTCAGGGGTCAGTGTTTCGTCCGGCTTGTATTTCTTTTCCAGTCGACCCATCACATACCCAAGAGCAATACCGCCAACGGTAGCGCCGATACAAATCAACACCAGCGCAGGAGAATAAGCTACGGTTCCACCGTTTTCCAACGCTTTGCCGCTCCATGGAACAATCATAATGGTAGAAGCAATGATCACACCCAATATAAAGTGGTACATGCCGCTGTACGCTTTATCAAACAGCTTACTAAATGCTTTGGAAAGAAGCAGGAAGCACAATACCGCGCCTGCCACGACAGGGATGAGAACACTCAGATCCATACTGCCGATCCTGGTCATCATGACGCCATAGATACCCATATACAGCAGGAAGTTGGACGGGCTGAGGCCGGGAACGATCGCCCCCAGACCCATGAGCGCGCCTGCCATCAACCAGACAAAGACATTGTTTGTGGGCAGGGACGCAGAACCCAAGGCTTTTTGCATAAAGAGCAAAAAGAAAATCATTGCGGCAGCTGTTACCGCCAGAACAACAAAGTGTACCGGCTTGCGTCCTTGTCGTCCGGCCTGCTTGTAAAGAGCAGGAAACGTTCCGGCCACACAGCCGATGAAAAACCATACAAGGGGGACTTCCGCAACCTGAAAGAATTCGCCCAGCACCTTAGAGACGAGCACCATACTGATCAGTACGCCGATCCCGATGGGCAGGAAAAACCGCAGATTTTGCATAAAGTTTTTGCGCAAATTGGCAAAAAACCGTATCATCGGTTCATAGACGCCGAAGATGGCGGCAAACACACCGCCGCTGACGCCCGGAATGATGAACCCCGTGCCGATCACAATACCCTTTACTAACCTGAAAATCCATGCAAAAAGGCGATTGCCCTTTTTTTCTCTTTTATCCATTCATACGCATCCTTATTATTTAATATCAGATTAAATTGTATCATAAATCGGGCTATGTGCACAGGGTGGAAATTCTGAAGATTTACAATCCTTGCACGAAGGATGTGGATTGTTGTATGATGAACAAAGAAAATATCTTGCAAAAGCGGAGGAAAGTTATTTGCGCGTAGCTCTTGTGATCGAATACGACGGTACGAATTACTGTGGTTGGCAGGTGCAGAAAAACGGCGTCAGCATCCAGCAAAAGATAGAAGAAGCGCTGCAAAAAGCGCTGGGAAGACGGACGGCGATACACGGCTCTGGACGTACGGACGCGGGCGTACATGCCTTAGGACAGGTCGCGCATTTTGAAGCGCAGACAGATATCCCGGCGGACAAATTCTTTTATGTGCTCAATGATCTGCTGCCGCAAGACATCCGTATCATACGTTCTTATGAAGTGGCGGACGATTTTCATGCACGGTTTTGCGCCAAGGGAAAGCATTATCGCTATGTGATCCATAACGCGCGTGCAAAGGGCGCGGTCAACAGGCTGTACAGCATGTTTGTGCCCGTACCGCTCGACATGGGGCGCATGGAGGAAGCAGCGAAGCATATCGAAGGGACGCACGATTTTTCGGCATTCTGCGCGGCGGGAACAGATATCAAGGGAACGGTACGTACAGTGGATGAGGTGCGGCTCGGGCGCGACGGGGACTATATCATCGTCGATGTGGTCGGCAGCGGTTTTTTATATAATAGGGTGCGCATCATCGCGGGCACGCTGATCGCGGTCGGCAAAGGAAAGATGGAGCCGGCGGAGGTAAAAGAGGCGATCGACAAAAAAGACAGGACGCTTGCTGGCGCGACAGCGCAGGCGCAGGGGCTGTTTTTGGTGGAAGTGTTTTATACTGCATTGTAGATCAGATCGTCTGCAAATGATCGAGCAATGGCTGCAGGTTTGCGGGATCGGTGAAGTCGAATTGTTCTTCAAAATGTTCCAGCAAAAAGTTTTCCCAGTCCTCGCGGTCGGCGGGGGCTTTTTTATTGAGCATCTTACGGAACAGGCTCATCATGATCTTGTCGGCAAGCTTCATGTGGTGGTAGTCCATGCCGCCGCGCAGGAAAAAGACAGGGATATCTGCAAGCGCCGGATTGCGGCCCTTGATCTCATCTTCTATTCCTGCAATAGGGAAGGATGCGCCCGTCGCAAATATGACAATGTTTTTGCTGTGCAAGCGTGCAAGGTTTTTTTGCAGGAAGGATATCCCGTTGACGCCGCCCGCATAAAGTCCGCCACCATAAACAATGGTGTCGTACTTCTGCAGCATTTCTGCCGTCGTCTTGGATTTTGGATACAGGTCGGCATTTAGCTTCGTGGCGAGCCACTCCGCGTATTTTTTGGTGCTGCCATATTTCGACTGATATATAATGATTGTGTCAGACATCTTTGTTGTGCTCCTTTTCTATTCGGCTGAGCGACGCATACAGACGGTCAAGCCCTGTAAGCAGGGAATCGGCCTCCCCAACAGAAAATCCGTCAAAAAGTTTTGCGATAAACATCTCGTCTTTCTGGTGATGCGACTGTGCATAGTCAGACGCTTTTGCGGTAGGGATGACACGCAGGGCGCGTTTATCCTCCTGGTCCTTTTGTACATCAACAAAGCCTTTTTCCTTTAGCCGCAGCGCGAGCTGTTTGACGTTCTGGTGGGAACTGCCCATTTGTGCGGCAAGCTCGCTTATGGTAGGCGGCTGCTCAAAAAAGGTATCCAGCACCGCCATAAAAAACCACTGCTTGGTGGTCAGGCCGTCAAGGAACCAGTTACCCACGGTCTCTAAGCGGTTAGAGAGCAAAAACAGGCTGCCAAAAATACGGTATCGTGCATCAATGTTCTTCATTTATCTGATCCTTTCGCAAATAGATAATATATTACCTATATTAGGTATCATATTACCTTTTTAATTTTTTGTCAAGCTGTATTATGGTTTTAATCAAAATGCTTGACAACCGCGCGTGTTTTCAGTAAAATATCTAATGCGCCTATATGCACAATTAGCCCTGTGCGTGCGCACAAGCGACGGATTTTGCTGTGGGATTTGGGACATCCCATTTGCGGGAAATGTTGCGCACAAATGAAAAATATGGATATACCATGGGAGGAAAGCCTAATGAAAACATATATGGCGAAACCCGGTGAAGTGCAGCAGAAGTGGTATGTTGTCGATGCCAAAGGACAGGTATTCGGCAGACTCGCAAGCAAAATCGCGAGCATTCTCCACGGCAAAAACAAACCGGAATATACTCCGCATGTTGATACAGGCGATTTTGTGATCGTGATCAACGCGGAGCAAGTAGTATTTACAGGAAAGAAGCTGGAACAGAAATTATACCGTACGCATTCGGGATATCCGGGCGGCCTCAAAGAGACGCCTTACAAGGTGCTGATGGAAAAGAAGCCGGAATTTGCCTTGTACGAAGCGGTAAGAAGGATGCTTCCTAAAAACAGGCTGGGCAGGAAGATGCTCAAGAAATTACGCGTTTACAAGGGTGCGGAGCATGAACATGCAGCGCAGATGCCCGAAGTAATCGAGCTGTAAGGGAGGGAGTATCAGATGGCAAAGAAAGAACAGTTCTTAGGAACAGGTAGAAGAAAAAAATCGATCGCCAGAGTCCGCATCATGGCAGGCAAAGGCGAGATTACTGTCAATAAGAGGGATATCGAAGAATTTTTCGGTTATGAGACCCTGAAGATGCTGGTTCGTTCTCCTTTTGTGGTTACGGAGACCATGGGCAACTATGATGTGTTCGTAAACGTAAAGGGCGGCGGCTATACCGGCCAGGCAGGTGCGATCCGTCATGGTATCGCGCGCGCGCTGATCAAAGCGGAGCCGGAATTGCGCGGTGCGCTCAAATCGGCAGGCTTCTTAACGCGTGACCCAAGAATGAAGGAAAGAAAGAAGTACGGCCTGAAAGCCGCACGTCGCGCTCCTCAGTTCTCCAAGCGTTAAAAAGTATTTCATCAAAAAGAGAGACCCGCAGCCTTACATGGTTTGCGGGTTTTTTGTATGCACTGAAATTTAATGCTCTGAAAAATCTTTGTCCCACAGGTTGTAGGTGTGTGTGCTTTTGATGGCGTTCAGCATATTGTCGGCTGTCCCCGGATAGAGCGAATTCAAATAGTTTACAATATCCTTTGCCTGTTCCCGCTTGGTGGAAAAATCGATGGGGCATGGGTTTTTGGCGATGGGGATATCGTGCCGCCGTACGGCGGAAATAATGTCGCTTTCCCGCAAAAATACAAATGGCCGCAAAAGCGTGATGCCCCGCCGCGACATATAGGACTTGGGCGAAAAGGTGTTCATACGCCCCTCGTACATCAGGCTCATCAGTAAAGTCTGTATCACGTCGTCCCCGTGGTGGGCAAACGCCGCTTTGTTGCAATGCAGGTTTTGCGCGTTTTCATAAAATGCGCCCTTACGCATTTTAGCGCACAGGGAGCAAGGGTTTTTCTCCTTGCGGATATCAAATACGATCTCAGAAATATTGGTTTTGACGATCGTGAGCGGGATATCGAGCTCGTCCGCATAGCGCTGCATAACATCCGTCGCATAATTGCCAAACCCTAGGTCGATCGTGATGGCGCACAGCTCGTAATCTTTTTTTGCGTATTTCTGGTACAGCTTGAGCGCATATAAGAGCAGCATAGAATCCTTGCCGCCCGAAAGGCCAACGGCGACCTTGTCGCCCGGCCGGATCATTGTGAACTGCTCGTCCGCCCGGCGGACGCCGCCTAAAATTTTCCTCATAATCCTCATAATTCCTAAAATTTTTCTAAACTAAAACCGTTTGCATTGAAATTATATCATAGATACAGTACCATTGTACTGCTTCAGGA
>NZ_JAYFPU010000108.1:0-5387 GCF_034927525.1 Christensenella sp. | reverse complement strand
TATCGTTACTGCCTGCGGATAATTTTTGATCACCTGCATGGCGCCCTGCACATCGATTTCGAGAATGACATTTTTGCCCTGCTCAAGCTTACCGAGTACATAGTCTTTAGGCGTTCCGTAATATTTGCCAAATACGTCCGCATATTCCAAAAAGGCATCGTCCGCTATCATTTGTGAAAACGCTTCCTGCGACTTAAAAAAGTAGTTGATTCCTTCTTTTTCTATGCTGCGCGGCGCCCGCGTCGTGGCCGAAATCGACAACTGCAGCGAATCATCCTGCTTCAGCAGTTTATCGACGATTGTTCCTTTTCCACACCCGGATGGCCCGGAAATAACGACTAATTTACCTTTTTGATCCATGCGCTTCTACTTGTCCCCCATTTACTCTCAGTCAGTCTGGTCGTCGTTGTCCTTGGTAACGATCCTGTGCGCCACTGTCTCCGGCTGTACCGCCGACAGAATGACATGGTCGCTGTCCATGATCACGACGGCACGCGTACGTCGCCCATATGTCGCGTCAATCAGCATTCCTTTTGCGCGCGCTTCCGAAATAATGCGCTTGATGGGCGCAGATTCCGGACTGACAATCGCGATCAGCCTGTTCGCCGATACGATATTTCCAAACCCGATATTGATCAACTTGATAGACATTCTTATGCCCCCCGTTTATTCGATGTTTTGTATTTGTTCGCGTATTTTTTCCACTTCGCCTTTTCCGGCGATCACCATTTTCAGTATCTCCGCATCCTGTGTCTTAGAACCGATCGTATTGAATTCACGGTTCAGCTCCTGCACGATGAAGTCCATGTTGCGTCCCTGCGGCGTCGTTTGCTCCCCGCTTGCTTTCATTTGCTTGACATGACTCCTTAAGCGCACCAGTTCTTCGGTGATATTGCAGCGGTCTGCATAAAACGCAACCTCCTGCGCCAGCTTTTGCTCATCGACCTCCGCGCCGTCTAAGATATCCGCGATCCTGTCATGCAGTTTTTTCTTGTATTCGTCAACGATCACATGTTCTTTTCCGGAAATCGTTTCCACATACGAAAGGATCGTGTCCAGTCGCTCGTATACGTCTTTTTTCAGTTGTGCGCCTTCTTTTTCACGCGCATCAGACAATTCTTTTATCGCAGCTTTCAGATTGGTGAACAACAGTTCGCGCAAGGCATCCTGATCGGAATTCTCGTCCTCATAGGTAACCGCATCAGGCAGGCGCATCAGCTGTGATACGGTAAGGTCGTCCTCTACCCCTGTCTTATCGCAAATCTCCTTTGCAGCATTCAGATATGCGTTCAAAAGCGACATATCAGTGATCACCTTCTTTGCGTCCGCACGCTCTGAGGAATAGTTGATGAACACTTCCACACGCCCGCGGTTTAAGGACTGCTTCAAGAACTTGCGGACATCTTCTTCTAAAAACATCATAAACCGCGGTTCACGAATGTTGATATCCAGAAAACGGTGGTTTACCGTCTTGATCTCTACACGTAATTTCCTACCGTCGATCGCAATTTCACTTTTGCCAAAGCCTGTCATGCTTTTCAAAGTTATACCTCTTCTTCTAAATCGCTGCACTATAGTATATCACAAAATAGCCCATTTAAAAAGACCGTGTTTTCAGTACTTTATACAATTCATCCGCACGATAAGGCGCGATTTCCCTGCGCTTTCCGCCGGATATGTCAAACACACCCTGCTCCGTGACCTTGCCGATCACAGTTGCGCCAACGCCCGCTGCTCTTAGCGCTTCTATAACTGCCCCGCCGTTTTGCGCGGTGATCAGCATACTTCCGCTTGAAATCAGTCCAAAAACATCAATGCCGTAGTGATCGCATATCTTCTGTGTTATGGGGTAAATGGGAATTTTATTGAAATCAACCTCTGCGCCCGTTCCGGAAGCGTCGCACATTTCGCACAGTGCACCAATCACGCCGCCCTCTGTCACATCGTGCATCGCAGATACTCCAGCGACTGTTGCGGCGATCGTCCCGTCCTTGACAACGCTCAACAACTCCCCAATCTGCATAAGCTGCTTCTGGTCGTCCTCGTTAAGAAGGCCTTCCAACTCCTTTGCAAAATCGCTGGCGATGATGCTCGTCCCTTCCAATGCGGCATATTTCGTAAGGATAATATCCTCGCCCACCTTCATATCCGCCGTTTTGAATATCCGTCCGGGCATGACCGGCTTACCGATCATCGTGACAGAAACGATCAGTCGGTTCACGCTGTCCGTTACCTCCGTATGTCCGCCGATGATGTCGATCCCAAGGCCTTCCGCGGTCTGTATCAGCTGCTGCATCACTTTAGAGATACGTTCTTCCGTAGCCGACGGCGGAATCAGCAGCGTTACAAGCGCTGCAATGGGCTTTGCGCCCGCAGCGGCAATATCGTTTGCGTTGATGTGGATCGCCAGTATCCCCGTCTGTTCGCTTGAAGCAGTGATCGGGTCTGTCGATACGACACACAGTCCATCCGTAAGGCGTACTGCGCAGCAATCCTCTCCCACGCCCGCACCCACAACTGTTTCTGCGTTCTTAGGGGTGATCTTATCGATAATGAATTTTTGCAATTGGTCGTTTGTCAGCTTTCCCTGCTTCATGCCTTATCCAGCTCCGCCTTTACCAGTTCATTGACAGTCTTGGGGTTCGCTTTGCCCTTGGTCGCTTTCATGGCCTGACCGACAAAGAACGTCATTGCCTTTGCATTACCGCCCTTATAGTCCGCGACCGGTTTGGGGTTGTCGTTTATGATCTGCTGTACGATGGACAATATTTCATCCGCGTTGTCCGTCTGCTTCAAATCCTTTTCTTCCACGATCTGCGCGGGCTTTTTCCCTGTCTTGAACATTTCTTCAAAAACCTGCTTGCCCACGCTTGAGTTGATCACGCCGTCACCTACAAGCTTCAAAAGGTCTGTCAAATCCTGCGGGGATACCGGAATATCCTTTGCATCCATATTATTTTCTTTCAAAAGGCGCGCCAACTCGACCATGATATAGTTGCTGATCGCCTTTGCTTCCGGGTAGATCGCCACACAATCTTCAAACAACTTCGCTGTATATTTGGACATCGTGAGAACACCTGCATCATATTCCGGCAATCCAAACGCCGCAACGTATCTCTCGCGTTTTACGGCAGGAAGCTCGGGCAGAGAGGCTTTGATCCCTGCGATCCGCTCGTCCGTCAAATAGACAGGCACCAGATCCGGATCCGGAAAATAGCGGTAGTCGTGCGCTTCTTCCTTGTCGCGCATCGAAAATGTTTTTCCTTTACTCTCATCCCAGCGGCGTGTTTCCTGCACGATCGTGCCGCCATCCTCGATCACCTCGATATGGCGCCTCGATTCATACTCGATCGCGCGCTGTGCGGCGGAAATACTGTTGATGTTTTTGAGCTCGCTGCGCGTTCCATATTCCTTCTGCCCTTCCGGACGTACGGAAATATTGATGTCACAGCGCATAGAGCCTTCTTCCATCTTGCAGTCGGAAACGCCGATATATTCCATATTGGCACGCACTGCATCCAAAAATGCTTTAACCTGTGCCGCATTGCGAAAATCCGGCTCTGTGACGATCTCCATCAGCGGTACGCCGCCACGGTTATAGTCAACAAGGCTTTCCGAGCCCTCATGCACGAGCTTGCCTGCGTCTTCTTCGATATGGATACGCGTGATGCCGATTTTATGTTTTTCGCCATCAACGTCGAGTTCAACCTCGCCACGTGAACACAGCGGATAATCGAACTGCGATATCTGGTATGCCTTTGCAAGGTCAGGGTAAAAATATCCCTTCCGATCGAGTTTAGAAAAATTAGGTATCTCACAGTTGAGCGCCAGACCCGCGCGCACACCATATTCTACTGCCTGTTCGTTTAATACGGGCAGCGTTCCGGGCATGGAAAGGCAGACCGGACATACGTTTGTGTTGGGTGCGCTGCCGAATTCATTCTTACACGCACAGAATATTTTTGTTTTTGTCGCCATTTCAACATGGACTTCAAGGCCAATGACTGTTTCGTATCTCATCGTTTTCCTCTCATCATAACGTCGGTTTTTGATCAAACTTCACTGTCTGCTCATAGTTCCAGGCCGCGCGGAACATCGTGTTTTCGTCAAACGCTTTCGCAATCATTTGCACGGAGACAGGAAGCCCTTCCTTCGTAACGCCTGACGGCACAGAGATCGCCGTGACCCCCGCAATGTTGACGGGAACCGTAAACAGATCGTTCACATACATTTCAAGCGGCGTAGCCTTTGCGCCGATCTGAAAAGCAGGCGTCGGAGCCGTGGGTGACAATAAAATATCATATTTTTCAAACAGGCGGTCAAAATCGTTTTTGATCAGCGTTTTGACTTTTAATGCCTTCAAATAGTAAGCGTCATAATATCCGGAGCTAAGCACATAGTTCCCCAGCATGATGCGGCGCTTGGTCTCGTCTCCGAACCCCTCGCTACGCGTGTTTTTATACATTTGCTTCAAATCGTCGCAGTGCTCCGTCCGGTAACCGTAACGGATTCCGTCGAAACGCGACAGGTTAGAAGCCACCTCGGCAGAAGCGATCACATAATATGCGGAAAGCGCGTAATCAAACGTGGGCAAAGATGTTTCCTCTACGATCGCGCCCATATCCTCAAACGCCTTAATCGCATCAAGATAGGATTGCTTTACCTCAGCGTCAACGTCCTGTGCCAAGTATTCTTTGGGGATGCCGACCTTCATTCCTTTGATATCATTTTTCATGCCTTCGCCATAATGCGGATATTCCATGATCGCGGAAGTCGTATCCTGCTTGTCGTTTCCCGCAATGATATCCATAATAAAGGCGGAGTCTTCTACGTTTTTGGTAAGCGGCCCGATCTGGTCGAGCGAGGAAGCAAACGCCATCAGTCCAAAACGCGAAACTGTTCCATACGTCGGCTTTAGACCGACCACGCCGCAAAAGGCAGCCGGCTGGCGGACAGAGCCGCCCGTATCTGACCCTAGTGAGAAAATCGCTTCATCTGCAGCGACGCATGCCGCGCTGCCGCCGGACGAACCACCGGGCACACGAGACGTATCCCACGGATTTTTTGTCACACCGAAATAGGATGTTTCCGTAGAGGATCCCATTGCAAATTCCTCCATGTTCGCCTTGGCAACCATGATATAATCCTCTGCCTTCAACTTCTCCACTACTGTCGCATCATAGACCGGTTTATAGTTATAAAGCATTTTGGAAGAAGCTGTGGAAAGCACTCCCTTGGTACACATATTGTCTTTGATGATCGCGGGTATCCCTGCCAGCCTGCCAATCGTCTCGCCTTTTGAGCGTTTTTCGTCCACACGTTTTGCCGCCGCAAGCGCATCGTCTGCGCACACCGTCACAAGCGCATTTATCTTTGGCTCCACAGCT
>NZ_JAYFPU010000174.1:0-13920 GCF_034927525.1 Christensenella sp. | reverse complement strand
GCGGGGGACATCAAGTCTTTCCTCTCGGATAATGGTTATACCTTCCCGGTGGTCATGGATGAAGGGGGGACCGCCGCCACCATCCCCTATGGCATCAGCGCCTATCCCACCACCTATATGATCGACTCCCAGGGGAATATCTACGGCTATGTCAGCAGCGCCCTGACCATGGATATTATGGAGAGCATCGTGACGCAAACCCAGACTGGTGCCCCCCAGGCACAATAACACAAAAAATTCCATCAATACACCGCATGTAAAAAAGAGGGGATATCCTGTAATGGGTACCCTCTCTTTTTACATCTCCGTATAGTGAAGCCTTTTTATCCTTCGCTCGATTCTTTTAACTGACGCAGAAGCACCATCAGCGCACCGAGCATACCCGCATCATTGCCGTGCTGTGCCAGGGCGATCTGGGTTTGATCAAACACCACCGGGATGATCCGTTTGGATAAAGCCGACTGAATGCGGGGTTCCATATAATCCCGCTGCTCCATAATACCACCACCAAGGATGACCATCTCTGGATTAAGGAGATAGACCATGTTGGCCAAACCATCTGCCAGGATATCCACCATTTCATCAATGGCGATGATGCAATCCTTGGCCCCTGCCCGGGCTTCTTCAAAAATTTGGAAGCCATTGATGGAGGAGGGTGAGATCCCCCGCCCTTCGGCAATTTTTTTAACCAGCTGACTGGTGGATGCTAAATCCTGATAAACCCCACCAGGTACCCGGAGATAACCAACCTCGCAGGCACTGTTACTAAAGCCATGGAATATCTCGCCACCACAGATGAAAGATCCCCCAATGCCTGTTCCCACGGTGATGCATAGACAGCTTTGGGCACTTCGGCCTGCCCCGAGGTTGGCTTCAGCCAACCCCATGCAATTCACATCATTTTCAACGATACAGGGGAGATCGAAAACGTTCTCCACAGGTGCCTTCAGCTTTGTCCCGGTGTAACCCGGCATGACCTCTGAGGCATAAATAATCTGGCCGGCTTTTGGGTCGACAATCCCAGTCGTGGAAATGGCAATCCCCTCAATTTCTGTTTGGGCCTGCCAATCCTTTATAATGGTGAAAACCTGCTCTAACACACCGGGCTCTGGTCCTGCCGCACTATGGGTCGGCACCTTCTTTTTAGCCATACACTTAAAATCCTCGGAGAATAGTCCGTGCTTAATGGCCGTCCCTCCAATATCAATACAGAGATAGGGTTTCATATCCGTACCTTGAAAATCGCTTTCTTAATGACCTGGGGATCCAACACGCAGACCCCAGGCTTATGCCCATCCTCTGGATAGCAAATCAGAAAATCTCCGGGCATCAGGGATATGCCACATTGTGCCGTCCCTGTGAGAGGGAGGTTATCGGCATCCGGGTCGAAGGTCCCCTGATCCATCTTTGAAATAAAGGCCATTTCAATGGTTTCTGTCCCATCCAGCATCACATGGATATCCAGATACTTCCGGTGGGCTTCCCAGCTGCGGTCTTGGGATGTGCCCGTTTCATAGGAGACAATATTGACAAAGATATCCTGATCCTCAATGGGGTAGGAGCCTAAGGCCAGAGCCTTTAAATCCGTTTCCCGGCAATAATCAAAACATCTCTGAATGGCTTTGTCTAAAAAGCCATACGGATGAGCCCCGTCAAGTTGTCCAAAGATCATAATTATTCACCTGCCTTTTCCTCATCAAGGGCAATATTCTTTCCCTTGTGATGAAAAATAGTGGTTCGGACATCGCAGATTTGTTGTTCAGGAACCAATTTCCGGTGGATCAAGCTTGCCACATAACCCACGATGAGGGAGACCAAAATAGAGATAATGGAGTAAGACCAGATGGATACGCCCGCTCCGCTGTATTTTAGGAAAACCACCAGGATGGCAGAAACTGCAAAGGCAACATAGGCCCCCACATTGGTGGCTTTTTTGGTGAACGCGCCAAGGACGAAGGTGCCGCCCAGAACCCCTAATACCAACCCCATAAAGCCATTGAACCATTCGTAGGCCGATTTAATTTCCCCGTTGGCCAGGATAATCGCCACAACAATGGACAGAACACCCACTCCCAGGGTAATAAATTGAGCAATGCGGGTCTGGGTTTTAAAGCTCAGGGATTTCTTGGAAACCATGGTCTGGATATCCAGGGTCCAGCTGGTAGCCACAGAGTTCAGCCCCGTTGACAATGTGGACTGGGATGCGGCATAAATGGCAGCCAGCAGAATTCCGGTAATCCCCACCGGCAGCTGATAAGCAATAAAGGAGCCAAAGATCTGGTCCTGCTGGGCCGTCTGAGCCAGGCTTGGATTCTGACCATAAAAAACATAAAGGCCGGTTCCGATTAAGTAAAATACCGTGGCAATAAAGATAGACAGCGCCCCATTGGTCAGCATCATCTTATTCAGTTTTTTAACATCCGTGGTGGTCGTAAACCGCTGGACAATATCCTGGCTGGACACATAGGATGAGAAGGTATTGAAGCCTGCCCCAATTAAGATAATCAGAATGCTGTCCTTCCAAATCTGGGGATCGATAAGGGCCTGGGTATCCGATAGGAATTTCCCATTAGCCAAGGTGGTTGCAATGGCACCCATCCCGCCGTCAATACTGGCAACCAGGTAAATAAGGGAGAAAACAACTCCTACAATCAGCACACATCCCTGGATAAAGTCAGTCCATAGCACGGATTTAATCCCGCCAGCATAGGAGTAAATAATGGCGACAACCCCCATGAGCACAATCAAGATATTCACATCCACGTGAATGAGATTCGACAGCACCATGGATGGCAGGTACATAATGATGGACATCCGACCCACCTGGTAAATAATAAACATAATGGCCCCGAGGATGCGCAGTCCCTTGCTGTTAAAGCGAAGCTGCAAATACTCATAAGCCGTATCGATATCCAGGCGGCTGTACATGGGCAGGAAGAATCGAATGGTCACCGGGATGGCAATAAGCATCCCCAGTTGGGCAAACCATAAAATCCATGTCCCTGCATAGGAATTCCCCACAAGGGAGAGGAAGGAAATAGGACTTAACAGCGTGGCGAAGATAGACACTGAGGTGACCCACCAGGGAATGGTGCCATCCCCTCTGAAAAACTCCTTCCCCTCCATATCCTTCTTGGCAAAGGCCAGCCCGATAATGAGCACCGCTGCCAAATACACAATGAGAATGATCAAATCGATCATTGTAAAACCTTGCATAATAATTCCCCCACTTTCCCTTATTTAATATAGGTGTTGTAAATTTCCACCGCTTTGGCCCGGGTTTCCTCAGTGGCACTGGCCATGGGTTTCCTGCAATACCCCGCATGGACACCCTGTTCTTCCAGGATACACTTAATGGTGGGATACAGGCCATTGTCCAGAACTGCGGCAATGAGATCATTGGTCACATGCTGAATGGCACGGGCTTCATCAATCTTACCTGCCTTAGCCAGCTCGAAGATCTGTCTTGCCCGAATCCCATTAATATTGAAGGTAGAACCAATGGCACCATCCACATCCAGAACCGCAGCAGACAGCATCATCTCATCAAAGCCAGCAAAGATCAGCTTATCCGGGAAGGCCTTGCGCATCCGTTCCAACAGGAAGAAATCGGCGGCGGTAAACTTCACACCAATAATCTTGGGGTTCTCAAAGAGCTCTGCAAATTGTTCCACACTCATGTCCACACCGGTCAGGAAGGGAATGGAGTAGATGATCAGCTCATTATCCACGCCCTCCATAATCATATTGTAGTATTCCTTGATTTCCGCAAAGCTAAACTTATAGTAAAAAGGGGTAACCGCTGAGATGGCATCATACCCCAGCTTGGTGGCGTACTTCGCCAGCTCCATGGATTCATAAACATTGATGGACCCTACCTGGGCAATGAGCTTGACCTGATCCCCAGCTTCATCCTTGGCGATATCAAAAATTTCTTTCTTTTCTTCGGTTGAAAGCATAAAGTTTTCACCCGTGCTCCCCCCGACATATAGACCATCGATTTTCATCACATCAATATTGTGCCGAACGATTTCCCGGATTCCCTGGGCGTTAATCTTGCCTTGTTCATCAAAAGAAGCTAATAATGCAGAATAAATACCTTTCATAATAAAACTCTCCTATATTTCTTTATTGCTCAAAGCCACAGTCGGCTTAAAAAAACGAAAAAATAATCTCAGTCCCGGTTTTCAATACGTTCTGAAAACCGCTTTGCAATGAGCTGTGGTCTGGTAATGATGGACCCCACCACCACACTATAGCACCCTAAATCGAGCACCCGCACGGCTTTATCCGTGGTATCGATATTTCCCTCGGCAATCACCGGGTGGCTGACGTGTTCTAAGATTTCCCGGATGATTTTAAAATCATCCGCCTCAATGCGATCCCCAATACTCTGGGCGGTATACCCCACCAGGGTTGTCCCGATAAAATCGAAACCCAAACCATCAGCAACGACCGCTTCGTCTACCGTGGCACAATCAGCCATGAATAGCTGATTGGGGTAGCGCTGCTTCACTTCTTTAAAAAATGTTTCCAAATCCAATCCACCCGGTCGTTGGTTGACCGTAGCATCCATGGCGATAATCTCCGCCCCGGCTGCCACCAAGACATCCACCTCGGTCATGGTTGGTGTAATATACACCGGACTATCCGGGTAATCTTTTTTGACAATCCCAATAACGGGCAGTGTCACATTTTTTTTAATTTCTTCGATATCCTCAGGTGTGTTGGCCCGAATACCATAGGCCCCGCCTTCCGCAGCCGCCAGGGCCATTCTTCCCATAATAAAAGAAGAATGCAGCGGTTCGTTGGGCAACGCCTGACAGGAGACAATCAAATGTCCCTTTATGTTTAAACTGTCTTCTTGACTCATTTCAATGCTCTCCATCTCTGTTTGATTTCTGTTGCACTCAGTATAGCGAAGTTTGTTTTTAATTTCAATATTTCGGTTCATTATAGAAAGAACTTTCAGCCCAGTTAAGAAACCGTCACATACAAAAAAGCCAGCGCATTTGCACTGACTTTCAATTCAATTTTTTTCAATCTGCCAATTTCTTCAAAGCTCCGACGGTCTCTGTGTGCAGAGCGGTTTTATTTGTAAAATCGGTATTTAAAAAGAACGCATAAAAAATATCGACCATAATTTGAATGGGAAACTGGGGAGAGATAATGCTCCCTCCTTCTAAATTTTTAGTGAGGGCAATGGGTAAAAGCTCATCGCAGTACTGATGCTGTCCTGAAGCGGCATTTCCTGTAATCAATACGGTTTTGGCTCCATGGGCTTTGGCTGCCTTTAAAGAGCTGAGCACCTCCTGGGTTTTTCCTTTGATGCTGATTCCGATGACCAGCGTCCGCTCATTCACCAGAACAGAATTCATTTTCATAATATGGGAATCGACGATGGCCTCCACATCCAGACCAAGACGCATAAAACGCATTTTCAGCTCCTGGGCCGCCAAACCTGAACTCCCCATGCCATAAACAAAGACCCGGGGGCTTTTGCTTAAGCGCAGGGCGATGCGGCGCATCTGGTTTTCATCCACCAGGGCATAGCTTTTATTCAGGAGTTCCTGATAGGTATTGAGAACCCCCTTGGTCAAATCATCAATGGTTTTCTCATTTTTTGTAAAGGTACTGTCGTAGTGATATAGAAATTCCCGATACCCTTTAAAACCACATTTTTTAGCAAAGCGGGATAGGGACGCCTCTGAAACAAAGAGATGGGCGGCAATACTCTTGGCTGAAAAATCCATTTCTTCATTATTATGGATGAAGAAATCCGCAATATTGCGTTCCACTGCGGTCATCTCTCCATAGGCCTTTTCGATCACCGGAACCACTGTTTTTTTGTAATCCTTCATGTGTACACCTCAATCCATGACTCTTGGTTCCATCATAACAAATTTTCTCCCTTCTTTCACCTTTTTTCTTAGCCCAGCCTGAAAGTTCTTTCTGTATTACTAAAACAATTGAAAAGCCCCCTCTTCTTCGCTATGCTATAGGAAACTGTTATCCATGAAGGGAGCTATTATGGAATTTTATCGTGCAGAAAATTATAAAACCCTCAGCCGCAAGGCTGCTAATATTGTATCCGCCCAGGTCATTATGAAACCGAACTGTATCCTCGGTCTGGCCACAGGATCTACCCCCATCGGTCTTTATGAACATCTGGTGGAGTGGTATAATAAGGGCGATTTGGATTTTTCCAGGGTAAAGTCCATCAATTTGGATGAATACAAGGGGCTGAAGGGTGATCATCCCCAGAGTTACCGCTATTTCATGGACACCCATTTATTTAATCATATTAATATTGACAAAACCAATACCCAACTGCCCAATGGCATGGCCACTGACGATGCCGCGGAATGCCGTCGGTATAACGCCCTTCTCCATGAATCCGGCGGGATCGATTTGCAAATCCTGGGTTTGGGGCAGAATGGCCATATTGGTTTTAATGAACCCGGTGAATCCTTTGAACGGGAAACCCATTGTGTGGCCTTAACCGAGAGTACCATCGCCGCCAATGCCCGGTATTTTGACACCATAGAAGCTATGCCAAAATACGCCTTCACCCTGGGAATCAAGGCGATCATGCAGGCCAAACGCATTCTGCTGGTGGTCAGTGGTGCCACCAAAGCGGAAGCCCTGTATCAAAGCTTGTACGGCCCCATCACCCCCCAGGTCCCGGCTTCCATCCTCCAGCTTCATTCCGGCTTGATGGTTGTTGCCGATGAAGCCGCCATGACCGTTATTGACCGAGTCCACCATGATCATTAAAAACGCAGCGGTCTTCACCCCCGATAGCCGCTTTAAACAGCAGGACCTGGTCATCGATGGGCCAATCATTGCCACTGGCCCGGGGACAAAATCCCATCCCGTACTGGATGCCCAGGGACTTTATGCCATCCCTGGACTCATTGACCTTCACCTTCACGGCGCCATGGATGCAGATTTTTGTGATGGCACCCCAGAATCTTTAGCGACCATTGCCCAGTACGAGGCCCAAAACGGCATCACCGCTTTTACTCCGGCATCCATGACCTTGCCCGAAGCCCAGCTGTCGGATATTTTCTCCAACGCCAGGGACCACAAGCCTAAGTCCGGTGCCATGCTCCTGGGCATCAATATGGAGGGCCCCTTTCTCTCCAAGGAAAAAAAGGGCGCCCAAAACGCCGATTACCTCCAAGTGCCAAACCGAAAAATGTTTGAACGCCTCATGGCAGCATCTGGCCGGAGTATCCGTTTAATGACCATCGCCCCGGAGCTGCCCGGAGCCATGGATTTCATCCATCACACCGCAGGTCAAACCGTCCTGGCCCTTGGCCACACCACGGCGGATTACGACACGGCCCGGACGGCCTTCGAGGTGGGAGCCTGCCACGTGACCCATCTCTTCAATGCCATGCCACCCTTTGGCCATCGGGAAACCGGTGTGGTTGGCGCCGCCTTTGATCAGCCGGATGCCACGGTGGAGCTGATCTCGGACGGCATTCACATCGATCCCTCCATGGTCCGAGCGGCCTTTAAGCTCTTCGGCCCAGATCGGGTGATCCTCATTAGCGACACCATGCGGGCTGCCGGACTGGCCGATGGAGATTACAGCCTGGGGGGACAGCCTGTCAAGGTTGTTAACGGACGGGCCACCCTTTCGAGCGGCACCATTGCCGGCTCCACCACCAACCTCATGGATTGCCTCCGCCAGGCTGTATCCTTCGGTATTCCCCTGGAAACAGCCGTCCAGGCGGCCACCTTAAACCCCGCCCGCCGAATTGGTGAGACCCAGCTTGGGAAGCTTGCCCCAGGCTGTCTGGCCAATGTGGTCCTCTTGGATCGGGAGTTAAACATCGTCAATGTCATGATTAAGGGAGAGGTCTATCCCCACAGCGCATGATGCCGCAGCCTCATCCCTTTGCCCTATTTTAAACCAAAATACCCTCTGGTTTTGAAAACCGAAGGGTATTTTTTTAGTTGGATAACCTCAGTGGGTATGGTCCAAAAATCGGACGGATTCTCCCAAATCCGCCTGGACCACATCCTTCATCTTTTTCGCAAAGGGACAGGGGTACCCAATGGGCATGCCCTTTTGGATACAAGAGGCAAAGGCGATGGTATCTGCCCCCCGTTTTACCAGCTCCCGGGCCCGCAGCACGGTCTTTTTCCCAGGGCAGCCCCCACAATTAATAAAGCCAATGATTTCAATTTCCTCGGTTACCCCCGCAAAAGCTCCTTGTCTTTCCCGGATCACTGCAAAATCTCTTGTCCCCGGACAATAATCTTCTGTCTGTGCACACCGTATAATCCCTAATTTCATGCTGTCCCTCCATTTTTTATTTTCATTAAACGTGTTCCTATCTTCCTTACAAAAGAAGGGATATTATTCTATCATAAATCCATTTAGGATTCATTTACTCCGACCGCACATCCCATACTCTGGCACCGCCCAGGGCAATAGCCCCTGGAATCAGAGTAAAGACAAGGCACAGCAGGACAAAAGGGGCCACCGCCAGCTCCAGATTGGGATTATTGGCCCGCATTCCCAGACTGAGCAAAGCCCAGGGCCAGTACAGGCCAAAGCCCTTGGCCGTGATGTACAGCCCCACAATTCCCCCGAAGAGACCTATGGCCACCGGCACTGCAAAGATACCGATCACCATGGCAATAAACTCCTCCCAGGCACAAATGGCCACCATGCCCAGAAATCCGAAAAACAGCCAACCCGGCAGCTCTGGTGGTAAATCCCCCAGGGGCAGACCGATGAGGACACCACCAACAATATAAAAAAGCCCTACTATAACCGCCGTTCCCAGAGCGATCACCCCCGCCCAGCACAGCTTCGCCCACCAGATGGCCCCCAGTCCAAGGGGCGCCGCCATAATCTGGTTCCAGCTGTGGTCGGTATGCTCTAACCGCCACTGCCAGGCACACAGTACCCCCAGGGCCGCCGGAAGAAACACTGCACAGGAAAAAAGGGTGTGCTGGGTCCACAGGCTCACCCAGCCCTGGGTGAGGACCGCCACATTCGCCTGGTAGTTAACGGTCCCCATGAAGGCGGAGAGCACCAACATCACCACAAAGGCCAGCCACACCGGACTGCGCCGAAACTTAACCCCTTCAGCCATAAAAGCCTGTTTAAATCCCATTTTTAAACCTCCTGTCGGACAAAGATCGCCCGGAATCCACCAAAGATGGCAAGGAACCATAGTCCCAGCAGAGCCAGGCCCAGATAATCGTAGCTCGCCCAATAATAGCGGATCACACGGGTTGCCGGATTCCAATCCATTCCCACCACGGCCAGCACGCCGTAATAGCCCCAGGGCAAAAGCTTTTGGATCGCCTGGGGAAAATACAGGGAGAAGAGACCGATGAAGCTACCCACTACTCCCACCGCCAGGGGAATCATCTGGTTGGCAAAGACCATAGATAGGCCGTATTGTAGGCTGTAGATGGTCAGGCTTACCACCAGCACCGATGCGCTGTAACCAAACAGGGGGCCAAGGGGTACTGGCCGGGGAAAGCCTAAAAGTAGGCCCATCACCAGAAGGAACAGGGTTTGCAGGACAACCACGAGGAGTACGTGCACCCCGCCGCACAGCCACTTGGCATCGTAGATGGCCCCAGGCTTTGCGGTGGTCGAAAGCCACTTAAAGGTCTGTCCCTTGTGCTCCGCCTCACACAGACGGCTGGCCACCAGGGCCAGGGTAAGGGGCAGGAATAGCGCATCCAAAATGGGAACGGTGTAGATTACATCCATCCAGCCATTAATGGGATCCATCCGGGCCATATCAAAACCAAAGTAAAAGAGAATGGCGAAAAGAAAGCCTCCCTCCACCAGAAAGAGATGACGCCGCCGGCTTTTATAAAATTCCAGGGTGAACAGCATCACAGACTCACCGCCCCTCCGGTAATGCGCAGGAAGATATCCTCTAAGCTGCTCTGGCGTTCCTCTATGCGCAAAAGGCCGATGCCCTTGGCCACCAGGATCTGGCTCAGCCGGGCCACATTGTCGTCCCTTAGGCGATTGAGCAGCAGGTAGTCCTCAGACCGTTGCCAGGCCACCTTTGCCGCCGTCAGAAGCTCCCCGGCGGCGTGGTTGTCCGTGGTACGAATGGCCAATGCCTGCTGGCTAAGGGCGTGGAGGGCAGAGAGTTTGTCCTCAAAAATCAGCTGTCCCTCGTTAATGACTCCCACCACATCGGCCATTTGATCGATTTCCGACAGCAAATGGCTGGAAATCAGAACCGTCATGCCGTAGCGTATCGGCAGGCTGATAATCAGCTCCCGGATTTCCTGGATGCCTGCGGGGTCTAAGCCATTGGTGGGCTCGTCTAAAATCAGCAGTTTGGGCCGCCCCAGAATGGCGATGGCCAGACCCAGGCGCTGCTTCATGCCCAGGCTGTATTCCCGCACCCGGCGATCCTTGGCCTCGGACAGGCGCACGGCCCCCAGGGCCTCATCAATTTCTGCCATTCCCAGCCCCCGCATCCGGGCGGCCACCACCATATTCTCAAGACCCGTCAAATGCCCATAGTAGCTGGGACTTTCAATTAAACTGCCCACATCCCGGAGGAGGGACAGTCTGTTTTTCCCATCCATGGGCTGCCCAAAGAGGGTCACCCCGCCATCGCTGGGGTGGATGAGTCCCAATATCATTTTAAGGGTAGTTGTCTTTCCCGCCCCATTGGGACCCAAGAAACCATAGACCTTTTTCTCCGGAACATGGAGGCTTAAGTCACACACCCGGTCTACCTTACCGTAGCGCTTGCGTAAATCCTGGGTTTGTACAATATCCATCGGCGTACCTCTTTCTTTTTTCGTTTCCTCAATTCTACCACCTCCGGCTTACGCCTCCATGACGGCATCCTGACATTTACATTAAAAAAGGCCCTGACATCTTGGTCTAAAGGGGCCTGTGGATTATAATAGATTTATGTTAACGAATTGGAGGGACGGTAAATGGGACGAAAGATATTACTGGTAGACGATGAGCCCGCCTTGGGGCAGATGGTGGCTAAGCACCTCGTCCAGGCCGGTTATGAGGTGGACACCGCCACCTGCTGTGCCCAGGCCCTGGATATTTTTAACGCTGCCGCCCCGGACGCCGTGCTCTTAGATATCATGCTCCCCGACGGCGATGGTTTTTCCCTCTTTGGTGCCCTGCGCCGTGTGCGGCCAGACCTGCCGGTGCTCTTCCTCTCCGCCCGGGACGAGGATGCCGCCCGGCTGAAGGGCCTGGGTTTGGGGGCTGACGACTATATTACCAAGCCTTTTCTGTTAAAGGAGCTGGAGCTGCGCATCGCCGCCGTCTTTCGCCGGGTGTACGGGTCCGACACTGGCCATCACCTGAGACTGGAGAATATCCTGGTGGATTTTGACAGCGCCACCATCACCCATGACGGTGGCCGTGAGGAACGCCTCACCGCCAAGGAGTATGCCCTTTTGAAAAAGCTGTGGGAGAACAGCGGCAAAATCGTCACCATCGATGCCCTCTGCGCCACCCTTTGGGAGGGGGAGCTCATCGGCTACGAAAACACCCTAATGGTCCACATCCGCCGCCTGCGCAAAAAAATCGAGGTGGACCCCTCCCATCCCACCCGACTCTTAACCGTCCGGGGGCTGGGCTATAAGCTTGTGGTGGAGGATCGTCATGATTAAACATCTACTCCGGGGAATCGGAATTTTTTCAGGGGCCCTCATCCTCTCCCTCGGGCTTTTTATGGTGGCCTTTCTTGGCCTGGCAGGCTACGCCGGCTATCTCACCCATCAGGACATGGGAGCTGCCGCAGTCCCCATCCGCCTTTTGTCCCAGGGACTCACCACCGATGCCGGCGGCTATACCCTGGCCCCGGAGTGTCAGGACCTGCTTTCAGAATACTCGGCCTGGGCCATTCTGATAAACGATGAGGGGGAGATTATCTGGTCCCAGAACAAGCCCGAGGATATCCCCGATCACTACACCCTATCGGATGTGGCCAGCTTTACCCACTGGTATCTGGGGGATTACCCCGTGACGGTGTGGAATCGGGCGGATGGCCTTCTAGTGGCTGGTAGCCCCCCGGGGATGCAGTGGAAATATAACCTCACCATCTCCATTGCCATTATGGAGCTGTTAAAGCGGGGAATTCCAACCTTTTTCTTCACCCTGCTCATCTCGGTCATCCTTCTGGTCATCCTCATTCTCCATTACGGGCAAAAAAAAAGAGACCGCGCACGATCTGGATGGATTGACGGCATCAGCCATGATATTCGCACACCCCTTGCCATCATCATGGGTAAGGCAGAGGCCCTCTCCACAGACTCTACCCTTTGTGGCCCGGTGGCCCAGGACGCTAATGCCATTCTGACGGCCAGCCAAAATGTCCGGGATCTGATTTCAGATTTAAACCTGACCATGCGCCTGGATTATGCCATGGAACCCTTGGGTCTGGAATCTGTGGCACCAGCCCCGCTTTTACGCGCCCTAGGTGCCGAAGTCCTCAATAGCGGCCTGGCTTCCTCCCTGGAAATCAACATCGCCGCTGAAGCCGAGAAGCTCATCCTCCGGGCGGATCCGTCACTGCTGCGCCGGGCGCTGCTCAACCTGATTCAAAACGCCCTTCGGCACGGGTCAGAAAACACTCTGACTCTGGGCCTGACCACCCGTAGACGCCAGGTGATCTTTACCGTGACCAACGCCTGGCCCGGCCTCACCCCTTCCCAGCTGGCCCAACTGGGTACTGCCCCACCAACCCGTGGGAAAAGCCCCGACGGTCTGGCACCCCACGGCACCGGCCTCACCCTTGTCCGCCGCATCGCCGCCGTACATAAGGGGCGGCTGGCCTTTACTTCACCGGAAGCGGGGCGGCTTCAGGCTGAACTGTGGATGCCATCCCGTCGATGGTACCATCCCTTTCCTTAAAGGGGCTTATTCCGAGCAGTCGTGCCGGAACCGTCGTCATCAACGCCTCAAATTTTTGCTCCCCCACAATGCTCCGGGCACGTTGTGCCAGCTCATCAAACTGGGTATAGGCCGATCCATCCCGGGCACCCGTGGCCAGGCAGTCAATCTCGCCCGCCTTTAGCAGCTGGATCAGGGTCTTTCGGGCGGCACTCCCATAATGATCCGCCAAGCTTAACAGGCTTCCCTGGGCCATCATTCCCAGGCGGCGGTAATGGGCCAGTTTTTCCGGGGAACGCTGGATGGCTTCGTAACGCTCTGGGTTGGCCAGCAGCGGGGTATAGCCCCGCTCCAAAAGCGATATCAGCACAGAATCATCCCCGGGCAGCTCCGTTAGAAAGACCTTTCCGGTCCCCAGAGGGCAGAAGGCGCTATCCCCGATACGGTTAAGTAGTGCATTATCAAATAGTATTTCATTTCCCGGGTGAAGGTGCAGATGCAGTCCAGCGGTATCCACCATCTCCTGCAACGTTCTCTGGACCGCTGCATTTTCTGCCACGTTTTGGGTATACCCCAAATGGGGCAGATAACAGACCGACAGCACAATATCCGTAAAGCCCAGGGCTGCGGCACTTTTCAAAATAGACAGGCTTTCTTTGGCGGTGGCGACGCAGCCATCGGCGCCGGGGAGAAAATGGGTGTGGAGATCAATCATAATGGAATTCTCTTCTCTATAAAGTATGGTTTTCTTTTCCATTATAATTTAGATTGATATTTATTTCCAGAAAATATTCTGCACTTCCTTCTCTGCTCAATATTCGTAAGACAAACGTAATCTCCTATTATTTTCTGCCTAGCTGAACTGTGATAACGCACCAAATACTTTTTTTAGGCCAAAATAGCTTTTGATATTGTCAATAATAGTTGACAGATTTCCCTCAAGGATTCAGCGACCTTATGCAACATCCTGTAAGGACTGGTAATATTGCTGCCTCTTTATTATAGGTGGCACTCCACCAATCGATGAGCAGATTCTTCTGTTATTC
>NZ_JAYFPU010000367.1:0-1867 GCF_034927525.1 Christensenella sp. | reverse complement strand
GGGGCGGACATCGCATAAAATCCCGGCGTTGGCGGTGCCGCTATTTCTGGCACGATTGCTCATGCCGTTGACGCACACCAGACCCGGTTGGGTCGATGCCGTAATGACCTCACCCCCGGGGCACATGCAGAAGGAATATACACCCCGGCCATTTGCATCCCGATAGCTCAGCTTATAATCCGCAGCGGGTAATCCCTGGGTATCCCCATATTGGGAATGATCGATGAGGGCTTGGGGATGCTCCATGCGCACCCCTATGGAAAAGGGCTTTTGCTCCATGGGGATATTCGCCCCTTTTAGCATGGCGAAGGTATCCCGTGCGGAGTGCCCCAGGGCCAGGATGACGCTGCTGCTGGAAAGGCTGCTCTCTTTTCCGTCTTTGAGGACTTCTACCCCGCAGACCTCCCCGGAATCCGTCACCTGGAGGCCTGTCACCTTTGTGTTAAAACGGATCTCACCCCCAGCCGCCTCAATGCGACGGCGCAGGGTCACTACCACGGCCCTCAGAACATCCGTGCCGATGTGGGGCTTTTGCTTATAGAGAATATCTTCCGGTGCCCCGGCTTGAACAAAAGCCTCTAACACCCTTCGAATCCGAGGGTCCTTGGTCCCCGTGGTGAGTTTACCATCGGAGAAGGTGCCCGCACCGCCCTCCCCAAAGAGGACGTTGGATTCGGGATTGAGGTGACCCTCTGTCCAAAAGGCCGCCACATCCTTTACCCGCTTGACCATATCCCCACCCCGTTCCAGGACGATGGGGGCGTAGCCCGCCTCTGCCAAATACAGGGCGGCAAAAAGGCCGCAGGGACCAAACCCCACCACCACCGGTCGGCCAGTGAGCGGTTCCTGCCCGGGCACAATGGCTGGGTTCTTTTGCTTTTTAATGGGCTGGGCAGTTTTCTTTCCCTTGCCTCTCAGGGGCAGGGCGGTGCTGAAATCCACGGTATAGACCAGCCGGATATCGGATTGCTCCCGGGCGTCAATGGATTCTTTTCTGACGGTGAACTCCCCTGGGCCCAAGGTATCCTGGGGCAGGCCACAGATCTTTTCTATTTTTCTTGGAATAAGGGACCAATCTTCTTTGATATTCAGTTTGATATTATTGATACGATAGCGGGTCTTTTTCATTGTGTCTCCATCTACTTTGAAAGGGCGGCAACCGCCGCCTGACGTCCGGTTCGGAAGGCATAATCCAGATTATAGCCACCACAGGGGCCGTCATAATCCAAAATTTCTCCAGCAAAATAAAGCCCCGGCACCAGCCGGGATTCAAGGGTGCGTGGGTTGACCTCATCCCAAGGGATTCCACCAGCAGTGCACTGGGCCATCTTAAAGCCCATCACCCCCGAGGGCTTCATCACCAGGGCGTGGAGACATTCCTCCACTCGGGCAAAATCCTCTGGGGTACAGTCTTTTAGGGGCTGCCTCCCCGTCATTCCCCATTGGCTGAGCACCCACTTGGCTAGGGGCGGTTTTAACATCCCACCAAGGAGGTCAAGACAATGGCTCTCCCCAAAATAGTCGTACTGTTTCATCAAGAAGGGATAAAAGGATTCTCCGGGGTAAATATCCAGGGTGATGGTATAGGGGGATAGTCGTCTTTCATCCCGATAGACCAGATATCGGCTTAAATTAAAGACGCAAATCCCCGAGATACCGTAGTCCGTCAATTGGACTTCCCCGGCCTCCACAAAAACAGGCTCTTCCTCCCAATAAAGGGTAAGCCGTCCCTTTACCCGCACCCCCTTAAGGGCCTTAGGCAGATCCTCACAGATCACCCCAGTTAAGACTGGCAGGGTTTTGGTCACCTGATGTCCCAGGGACTTGGCCAGGGTGTAGCCGTCCCCAGAGCACCCATAGGCTGGCC
>NZ_JAYFPU010000075.1:0-3985 GCF_034927525.1 Christensenella sp. | reverse complement strand
CTACAAGCGGCATGCGCTCAGAAGGCTCCAGCTCCCCGATCTCCTTCCCCTCCACCAAAACACTCCCGCAATCAACAACACCCGCGTTCTGCGGATAGATGCCCGCCATCAGGTAAAGAAGCGTGCTTTTACCGCAGCCGGAAGAACCGCTGATCACAGTAACGCGCCCCTTCTCGATCGAAAGCGACGCGTGACTGATGATCTCGTATTTACTTGTCTGCGAGTACCGGAAGGTCAGGTCGTCGCATACGATACCGTTGTTATCCATGAAATTCGTTTGTGAAACGCTCCTCGCTTGCCGCGTAGTCCGTCTTGATCATGCCCTGATCCTTCATAAACGCACTGAACGTTGTCCAGCGTTCCGGCCGGATCGTACCCCAGTGTCCCTGCTCGTTTAGATAAATTTTAGAGATATATTCCTGACTCTCCGTGAGCAGGTCAAGGTCAAAGTGCGGCGTATAGCTGTGCAGTATCTCCGCTGCCGCACGCGGGTCGTTCGCCGCGTCGATAAAGCCCTGATCGCTTGCCTTCACAAATGCGCGTACCGCCTCCGGATCACTGTTGATCACCGCGTTTTTGGCAGCCACCGCCGGTGCGCAGAAATCCATCACATCGTAAAAATCTGCCAGCGCAAAATAGTCGCAGGCTTTGTTCGCGTGCTTCATCACGAACCATTCCCAGTTTTTATAGATCCACACCGCGTCTCCGTCAACACCCAGTGTTTGCTCGATATCCCCTACATCCTTTGTCACCAGCTTGACCTTGGAATAATCGCCGCCGTCCTCATTTACCGCGTAACCGATCACCGCATGGAACCATTCCGGCGTCCAGTGCGTGAGACGCTTTCCTTCAAGCTCGCGCGGACGTGTCGCCCCGCATGATTTTAAGGAAAGGATTCCTGAGTCGTTGCGCTGCGTAAGTACGGCGATCGCCGTCGCCTGCTCCGCCTCCGGCGCTTCGTCCATATAAACGAGCATTGCCGGTTCGGGCGCGACAACGATGTCGGGCGTACCCGCAAACTGATGCCCGCAACCGCCGAATTCACCGTTGATATGTACGTCAACGCCTAAATCCTCATAGTACCCTTTTTTAAGGGCTACATAAAATCCGGTGTGGTTCGTGTTCGCAAACCAGTCCAGCTCCACATGCAATACTTTCATTTTGTTTCTCCTCTCACTCGTCGTCCGCGATATCCTGATGCACATATTTCGCACCGATCGCGTAACCCTTCAGCACGCCTGTGCGCGCAAGCCCCTTGCCGAGCAGCCAGCTCAAAACGCCCGCAAACAGCAGCGACGTTCCAAGGCGTACCGCAAACATAGCGATCAGCATAGAAGTCTCAATTGCCGCATACCCGTTTGTAAAATAAGTCCAGATAAAGCTTAATACACAGGCAAACGTGGCCGAAACGCACATGCTCGCAAGGTTGTATTTCTTGTAGCCGAACACGGCAAAGCCAAGTTCTAAGCCGACGCCCTGCACGAGACCCGTCGTGATAACCAGCGGAAAATTCCCCATCAGCAGCTCCAAAAACGCCGCCAGCACTTCCGTCACCAGCGCCACGCCTGGCTTTTGCAAAATGAACGCCGCCAGCGTCGCCGCCATAAACCATACGCCGTACACGATCTCAAAGTTGAACGCCGCCAGCCCGAACGGGGTAAGCGCCACACCGATCGCCTGACTCAAATAAAACGCACCCAGATAGATCGCCGCGAAGATCAGCCCCAGAATACCAATCATAATGATATCCTTTAGCTGCCATCCTTTTCTTACTTTTGCTTTTTCCATTTCTTTGCTCCTCCCTCTCGTCGCAACGCGTCCTCCTGCTCGTTTCGTCCTTTCGGACGAAAGCATCGCGGGTTCAGACAGTTGCTCCTCTTCCCCACAAAACCTATTTCATTGTGTTTTTGCGGGGGTCCTTTGCGCACAATGCCCGCACACACGCCCCGCCTCCGGATGCAATAAAAAAGTTCTTTCCCTTTGCAACCGGAAAGAACCAACTCAAAAAAACGTGCTCCCTCCGCCAGTGTGAACTGGATCAGGTTCTACGGGTCTAGACCTAAGTCTACTCTCAGCCGACAATGTGCGACTCCCCTGCCATTCAATATTTAATTTCTTGTTTTACTATAGCAGATCATATGCGGCCTGTCAATCGGCAAAGAACTGCTTCACCTCATTGTAATTATCCAGCAGATCGTCATACGTCTTATAATCGCTCGGATAGACCTCGAGCATCATCAGCCCGTTATAGTTCATTTCGTTCAGCTTTGCTTTCATGCCGTCCCAGTCCATTTCCCCGTCAAACGGCAGGCACGGGATCATTCCCCTCTTAGGATCCTTGCGGTAATCGCATACATGTATATGCGCAAGCCTGTCCCCCATATCGTCGATATACTCCGCGACCTCATATCCTGATTGCGCCGCCTGCTTTATATCCAACGTAAAGTACAGATTGTCACTGTACGTATGCGCCAAGACGTTACGCGCAAAGCCGGGGCGGGCGTACCAGCACCAGTGCACGTTTTCATAGGTAAGACGAACGCTGCGCTGCTTTGCCTCCTCCGCCAGTACGGTAACGCGTTCCCCTGTACGTTCATAATTCACATGGAGTGTTTTTGCGCGCTTCACGTTCATCGGCCCGTGGAACACATAAATACCCGCCGAAAGCTCAGCCGCGGCATCCAAAACCTGCCGGTATATGGAAAATGCTTCTTCCCTCTGCCGTTCGTGCATAGAAAACAGCTGCGGCTCAAACTGTGTACACAGCGCATGTACCGAACGCACACGCACGCCCTCCCCATCGCAGATACGCCTGATCTCATCTGTAAACGGTTTTTTGTACTCCACCATCGCCGAGAAAAATAGCTCGATATCCTTAATTCCCATATCCGCCATCCTGCGGACAGATTCTTCATTGTAAAGCCTGCAAAAAAAGCAGGCGGTCGACATCCCTGTTTCCATTCACATCTCCTGTTTGCCGTTCAAATTACGCTACAAATCCATTTTATTTCTTTCAAACCCTTTTGTCCAATGTATTTTTATTATATAATAGCGGTTACAGACAAATTTTAAAACAGGAAGGTGAAAAAAATGGAATATAAGATTGCAAGAATCCCCGGTGACGGCATCGGCCCGGAAATTTCCACGCAGGCCGTGCGGGTATTAGATAAAATCGGCTCGCTCTATGGTCATTCCTTCATATTTACGGAGGTGGACGCGGGCGGTATCGCCATCGATAAGCACGGCGACCCTCTGCCTGATGCCCAGCTTGATATCTGCCGCGCAAGCGACGCGGTGCTGCTGGCGGCGGTCGGCGGAGAAAAATGGGACGATCTCCCTGTCGATAAGCGTCCTGAAAGGGGTCTATTGAAGCTGCGCGGAGAGCTCGGTTTGTTTGCAAACCTGCGTCCGGCCATTATCTATAACGAGCTGAAGGAAGCGTGTCCCCTAAAGGACGAGATCATCGGCGACAATCTGGATATCCTCATCCTGCGTGAACTCACCGGGGACGTATACTTCGGCGAAAAGGGCGGCGACGATATCACTTATTCGTCCGACCTGATGAATTATCATGATTACGAAGTGGAGCGCATCACGCGTCTCGCCTTCGAATCTGCGCGCAAACGCGACAAGCGTCTGACAAGCGTTGACAAGGCAAACGTTCTCGCGACCTCGCGGCTGTGGCGCAACACAGTAAACCGCATCGCGGGGGACTATCCCGACGTAACGCTTACGCACATGTATGTGGATAACGCCGCCATGCAGCTCGTGCGCAATCCGCGCCAGTTCGACGTTGTTGTGACAGGCAACCTGTTCGGCGATATCCTGACGGACGAAGCCAGCATGATCACCGGCTCCATCGGCATGCTCCCATCAGCAAGCCTCGGTGCAACAAAACTCGGCATGTACGAACCCATCCACGGCAGCGCGCCGGACATCGCCGGCACGGGCAAAGCGAACCCCATTGCGATGATCCTTTCATGCG
>NZ_JAYFPU010000071.1:0-1770 GCF_034927525.1 Christensenella sp. | reverse complement strand
GAAAAAACGATGCATACCCTTCATTTTAACGGCTGTATTTCTCTTAGCCACCATGGGAACCGTTCTGGCAGAGGGCGGGGAAGTCATCACCTTTAAGGGAGAGGCCGAAAAATTCGTCCACTCTATGGATGGGGACCTTTCGACCCAGGGCTTTACGGATTTACAGCCTGGAGAAGACCGGACTTTGACTTTAATCTTAAAGAATGATGGTTCCCGGGAGATGAGCTTTTATATGAGTGCTGAAATCCTGGACAACATCGCAGAAAAAACAGCGGACTCCCAGGCGGTATACGATTTTTCGATTGCGAAAAACGGGACCACCTTTTTCTCCACGGTTATCGGTGGAGGCAGTGCTTATAATCAATCCGTCGGCCGGGAATATCTCCAGGAGGATAATGATATTCTCATGGATACCTTAGCGGTGGGAGCCCAGGATAGGGTTACCGTTGCCATTAAATTGGACGGACCATCGGCAGAAAACAGCTATATGGATAAAACTGGGAAAATCCAATTGGTATTCAGCGCAGGATACCCTGTGACCCCGGGGCAATCCATGATCAAGACCGTCACCCAGTACATTACCGGTGAACGGAGCATTGTCAATACCGGTGTGGGAGGTGTCTCCATGGCCGCCATCATTGGTGTGGTTTTAATAATCCTGGCGGTGGTCCTCATCGTCAAGCGCCGAAGGAGAGAGGAGTAGCCATGGGATCAATGAAAGTAAACATTAAGAAATCGGCCATGGCCCTGGTGAGCACCCTGCTGGTTCTGCTCCTCGTGGTTTTGGCTTATCCAGTACAGGCGGCAGATGCCAATAAAGAATATGCCATTTCCTTTCGCGGAGGGGAAGGCACCATTCAGGTGGCGGACACGGGAGCAGTGGATGAAAGCTATACGGTGAAGGTACCCTATGAGGGTACTGTGGATTTAAGCATCATCACGGCGCTTCCGCCTACCGGCTATTACTTTACGGGGTGGAGTCCGGAAGTTGAAACAACCGTGACGGAGAAAGCCAATTACGTGGCTCAATACGCCCGGATTATCAATGAAGGCGTCTATCGGGTGCGCTACATGGATCACTATGGCAATGAGTTGGCGACTCAAAGAGCTGCCATCACCAATGTTGGGGTGGATGTGACAGAATACGCGCTTCCCATTGATGGCTACGTGGTGGATGCTGCCTCCAAAACCGTCAACATCGCCACGGCAAAGGGGACCCAGATTGACTTTATCTATACCTCTGAGGCCGAAGCTAATCCCACTGAGGTCATCCAGACAGTGGTACTCCCCGGGGGAACAACCATCGTCACGACTGGTGGTGTAACGGCCGGAACCGTGGGGACGGACGGAACGACAGCAACGACAGCAACCGGTCAGGATGGGCAAAGGACTACGGATAATACCACGAATCAACAGGGGCAGACCACCACCCTGGATGAAAATGATGTGCCTTTAGCCAATCAGGATTTACAAAAAGATAGTGCGGGGGTATCCCCCTGGGTCTATGCAGGGATTGGTGCAATCATTATCCTATCCCTTGGGGGTGCTTTCCTGTTCATCCGGAAGCGTCGTCATGGCTAAATGGAATAAGAAACCTGTGTACATTCGGAATTGAGAACGTACACAGGCTTTTTACGCATTTTTTGACCAAATTAGCCCATAAATCCAAGGGGAATTAAGGAAGGTTAAGGTATAATTAAAAACATATCTTGTAAAGAGGAAAAGCGTAATGAAGGAAAATAGCTTACGAGTCCAAATGTTTAGCCGATT
>NZ_JAYFPU010000215.1:0-7513 GCF_034927525.1 Christensenella sp. | reverse complement strand
ATAGCGAATGGTGCGCATATTGAATTCTTCTGCCAGAGTCTGCAGCTCACAATTTCCGTTGCGCGCGCACGTCAGGCACTCGCGGTCATGGTTCGAGAGCAGCAGGTCAAGGCTTACTTTTCTTGCTTTGAGCACCTTTTCCGACGAAGTCAGGACCTCCATGCCTTCCGCAACAGGAAGCACGCAGGACGCTTGCAGATTCGGGTTGCCTACCACCTCAACGAGGCAGATACGGCATGCGCCGATCGCATTCACGCCTTTTAAGTAGCAAAGCGTAGGAATGTCTATATTTGCTTTTCTGGCAGCGTCAAGCACGGACATATTGTCCGGCGCTTCCACTTTAATGCCATCTATTGTCAATGAAACCATATCACATTATCCCCCTTCTTATCTCTTGATCGCGGCAAACTTACATTTATCCACGCAGGCGCCGCACTTGATGCACTTATCCGGATCGATATGATACGGCTGCTTCTTTTCGCCTGTGATAGCGTCGGACGGACAAACCCTTGCGCACATACCACAGCCGATGCACTTTCCAGGAATGATCTCGTAAACAAGCAACTGCTGGCACTGGCCCGCGGGACAGCGCTTGTCATAGATATGCGCTTCATACTCGTCCCTGAAATATTTGATCGTGGAAAGAACCGGGTTTGGCGCTGTTTTACCAAGGCCGCACAACGCGCCTGCCTTGATGCTTTCGCCAAGCTCGATCAGTTTCTCGATATCTCCCGGCTTACCTTTGCCATCCGTGATACGCTCGAGTATCTCCAGCATACGCTTGGTACCGATACGGCAGGGTGGACATTTGCCGCACGACTCGTCTACCGTGAAATCCAGAAAGAATTTCGCTACGTCGACCATACAGTTGTCTTCATCCATAACGATCAGTCCGCCCGAGCCCATCATGGAACCAATGGACATCAGCGTATCGTAATCGATTTTCAAATCAAGGTGCTCCGCCGGGATACAGCCGCCCGAAGGGCCGCCTGTCTGCGCAGCCTTGAACTTTTTGCCGTCCGGGATACCGCCGCCGATCTCATAAATGACCTCGCGTAGCGTTGTTCCCATCGGGATTTCCACCAAGCCTGTATTGTTGATCTTACCACCCAGCGCAAATACCTTTGTGCCATTGGATTTTTACGTACCCATCGACGCAAACCATTCCGCACCCTTTAAGATGATCTGCGGGATATTTGCCAATGTTTCTACGTTATTGATAATCGTCGGTTTGCCGAACAATCCTTTGTTCGCCGGGAACGGCGGTTTGGGTCTCGGCTCGCCGCGGCGGCCTTCAATGGATTCCATCAGTGCCGTTTCCTCACCGCATACAAACGCGCCCGCACCGAGGCGGATCTCGATATCAAAATTAAAATCTGCGTCGAATATCTTTTCGCCGAGCAGGCCGTATTCCTTCGCCTGATCGATCGCGATCTGCAAACGTTTTACAGCAATCGGATATTCCGCGCGTACATACACATAACCGGTATCTGAACCGATCGCGTACCCCGCGATCGCCATCGCTTCAATAACGGCATGCGGATCGCCTTCCAGAACGGAACGATCCATAAACGCGCCCGGGTCTCCCTCGTCCGCATTACAGATCACATATTTTTTGTCACCCTTTGCATCAGCGCCAAACTGCCATTTCAGGCCGGTCGGGAATCCACCGCCACCACGGCCTCTAAGCCCTGACTGCTTGATAATGTCGATCACTTCCTGCGGCGTTTTCTCGGTCAGGCAAATTCCAAGAGCCTTATAACCGTCAAAAGCGATGTATTCATCGATCACTTCGGGATCGATCACACCGCAATTCCTGAGAGCCACACGATTTTGTTTTTTATAAAATTCGATATCGTCAAGCGTCGTCGCGACTTCGCTTGTATCTTCTTCCTTATGCAAAAGACGTTCTACGATACGTCCCTTCAAAAGATGCTCCTCGACGATCTCGTCAACATCTTCCGGTTTCACCCTGCTGTAAAAAGAACCTTCCGGATAGACTATAACGATCGGGCCTGCTTCGCACAGACCAAAACAACCGGTTCTTACTACTTTGACTTCCTTTTCCAATCCGTGTGCACTGAGACCGCTTTCGAACTTATCGATGATCTCAGACGATCCGGAAGATGTACATCCGGTTCCTCCGCACACGAGCACATGCGAGCGATAAAAATCCATTTACCTGTTAACCTCCCCAAATTCTGTCACTTAAGCGTTATTCTGTTCTGCATACCCAATCGTATATTCCGTAACAATCCGGCCGTTAACGATATGCTCTGCAATGACCTTCTTTGCTTTTTCCGGCGTCATTTTAACATAGGTTACTTTTTCCTGTCCCGGTAAAAAGACTTCCGCGATCGGCTCTAAGCGGCACACACCGATACAACCGGTTTGTGATACCGATACGTCGCCTAGGCTGCGCGTTGCGACTTCGTCAACAAACGCCTGCAATACCGGACGCGCACCCGCCGCGATACCGCATGTAGCCATACCAACCACAATACGTTTGTCTGCGTCGTTTTTACGAACGTCGACCTTGTCTTGCATTTTCTTTCTGATTGCTTCCAGTTCCTGAAGTGATTTCATTACCTCTCCCTTTTAGTAGCCCGTCTATGCCTGGATGTTGCTGCCGACATATCTTCCGGCTGCCGTTTCTTTTTTCGGCGAACGGCGTACCGTAATCATTCAAAACACAAGCCGCTTTCGCGGCTTATATTGTCCCATTGATCACATAGTGAAAAAAAAGACAATTCATACTTTTTTATTATACCAACATACCAAAGCGAACGCAACCAGTTTTGTGAAAAATTAACCATATTATTAATTTGAAGTCGCAGTTCTGTTCCGGTGTTTTTTTAATCCGGCAATACAACTTTTTTCCGGCCTGTAGTTGAATCGCATCTGTTTGCAGGATATAATAGCCCCAACACACCAAAGCAAGGAGACAATGACCATGAAATTCGGTATCAGCTCTTATGTATTTACCTCCCCCTTCGGCAGCGACCCATATGGTCAATTCAAAAAAGCCAAAGACCTTGGATTCGATATTTACGAGATCGCCGTCGAGGATTTTTCTTTCATAGATGTCAATAAAATCTGTGACGCAAAGCAACAGACCGGCATCGATCTATCCTCTATGTGCGGCGCTTTTGGGGAGAAAAACGATATCTCCTCCGAAAACAGCGAATACAGAAAAGCCGGTGTACAATATTTAAGAGACCTCGTAGACCTTGCCGTCGCTATTGATGCAAAGGTCGTCGCCGGTCCTATGTATGCTTCCGTTGGTAAGGCGCGTATGACCACGCCTTCCGAAAAAGCGCAACAGTGGTCATGGGCAGTTGAGAATATGAAGATTGCCGCCGACTATGCCGGAGAAAACGGCGTGCGTCTTGCGATCGAGCCGCTTAACCGCTTTGAAACAGATTTCATCAATACCGTAGAGCAAGGTCTCGAACTGATCGACCGTATTGGCACGGACAATATCGGTTTTCTGCTGGATACCTTTCATATGAACATCGAAGAATCTAATATCCCCGCTGCGATCCGTGCTGCCAAAGGCAAGATATTTGATTTCCATACGTGCAGCAATACGCGTGGTACGCCGGGCGAAGATAACTTTGACTGGACAGCGATCAGCGATGCGATTGCAGATGCGGGTTACGACGATTATTGCACCATAGAATCCTTTACGCCTGACTGTGTTGCGATCGCTAAGGCCGCCTCCCTGTGGCGGCCGCTGGCCGAGTCGCCTGAAGCGTTGGCACAAAACGGCCTCGCCTTTTTAAAAAGTGTATTCCAATAGCATTACAACAAAAAAAGCAGGCGATCAGCCTGCTTTTTACTTTGTTCCTCATTTAGAAATCAGTATATTCCGGTTTGAACATCTCGTCAAGATTTTCCCTGAGCCATAACGATACATCAGGCATATCAAGAGGCACGTCGTTGCCAAGCGCTTCCCTTACTTCCCGCGTATCCAGAACATCCTGTGCGCCGTCCACAATGACCGTGACCAGAAAATCGATATCGGGATTGCTGACGATCAATGTATGCATCGTACCTGCAAAATCCCCGATGGGCGGCCTGTCCAGATGATCAAGCCCATACGTGGCCTGCAGCGCTGTACCTACACCCTCTGTGGAATCGATACAAAATTCCCCGCCCGACGCCTGTGTCCCGGCTTGAAACAATGAGATGCCCAACCCGACCCTGCGCGTCGTGCGCGTCGTTACAAACGGGCTTGTGACCTGTGCAAGCATTTCCTTGCTCATCCCTCGTCCGTTGTCCCTGATCGCTATAGAAATCATATTGTTCGCATACTGGATGTCCAGACTTACCTCGATCAGCGTTGCATCCGCTGTGATCGAATTCTGGACGATATCCATAATATGCAGTGAAATCTCTTTCATTGGCGTGCCCGCAAAAAAGCGTTACTGTTTTTTTCTGTAAATATCCAGTATCCCTGGGATATCTTCCGGCTTCAATCTGCCGTATACCTGATCATCGATCATAATAACCGGAGCGAGGCCACAGCATCCAAGGCAGCGCGTCGCTTCAAGCGTAAACAATCTGTCGGGCGTCGTATCTCCGGGCGGTACCTGTAGATCATCTGCCAGCGCATTGAGCACGCCGTCAGCTTTCTTTACATAGCAAGCGGTACCCATGCATACGCCGATCACATGCTTACCCTTAGGCTCTAATGCAAACTGCGAATAAAATGTGGCTACGCCATAAACGTCCGTCATGGGAATGCCCATCTCCTCTGCAATAAAGTGCTGCACCTCAAACGGCAGCGATCCAAAAGCCTCCTGCGCCTTCTGCATGATCGGCATCAGCGGACCCGGTTTTTCCTTCATTTCACTGATATAAACCTTTAGCTCATCGTATTTTGCCTGATTCTCTGCTGTGTTGGTCATCGAAAAGTGCCTCCTTCATCATCCAAACCCTTAATTTTTGCAAGTCAATCCTCACATGAAACTAATTTTACCATATTATCAATCCCATTGCACTACTTTTGTGAATTTATACACACAATTTTTTCAGAATGGCTGAAACTGTATTTTCATCTACTTCGATCGTGTTCTCGGCCTCTGCAATCTGCCACAGATTATGCGCATCAGAGGAATATATCTTCTGAAAGCCGGAAATATCGTTTGTGATCGCAAGTCCTTTGACGACTTCTATCGTTTTAAATTTCAGTTGCGGCGGAAAAAAGCCAAGATTCGCCAAAACCGAATTCGCGCCCTTATTGATATGCGCCGGTATAGCATAACCGCCGTATTCCTTTATGCGCGCACAACATTCGTCCATGTCAAAGGGCAGCGCAGAAATCAACAGCTTGTCCATACGGCCGATCACTTCGTCGTTCTCGTCCATAATAAGCTGTTCCCCAAAGAAATCCGGCTTGTTGGGGATGTCCGGCAAAGCTTCATATACCATATCTCCGAATACAAACGCCGTATCCACATCTTCAAAGAGAGCCAGTACATGCACTTCCTCTGCTGTCGTCATCTCCATGCCGGGCAAAAACGTGATGCTCGCTTCCTGCGCGATCTTCGCCGCCGCAGGAAGATTTTTTGTACTGTTATGGTCACACACCGCGATCGCATCAAGCCCTTTTAGCTTTGCCATATTGATGATATTGTTGGGTGTCATATCGTTTTCCGCACATGGCGACAACGCGGAATGTATGTGAAAATCATAGGTAAGCTGCATGGAATTATTGCCCAATACCAAGCTTGCACAGGCCACAGCACAGCGCGTACGATGTTTGTGCGGAAGAATAGATCACGATGCCTTCTTCCTTTGCCTTGTCGATCGTTGGCTGTGGTACTTCGATCCCTTCCGGGACGATCACACACGCAAAATCGTGCAGGCAGGCGACAGCTACCACGTTCAGGTGCGTTTGTACGGTGATCCATGCCATCCCCGCTTCCCCGCGAGCCATCACCCAGCTCAGCAGGTCGCAAACGCAGCCATCCGTCACCTCAGCGCTCTCATTGATGCCCTCAGTCAATAACTTAAGTCCCAGTTCCTTTGCCAATTGCGCATTTGTCATTCTTCTTCTCCATCCCCTCTTATCTTGTCCTTGCTGGCAAGATCTACCATTTCCTCTGCCAGATAGCGAACCTTTTCCTTTAGTATGAATACACAGTCCATTTCTGTCGCGTGTCCCCTTACGATGTCCTCCGCAAGCGCACGGCAGCTCGGCGCACCGCAACTGCCGCAGTCCATACCGGGCAATTTTTCAAGCAGCTCGTCGATCTGCTGTATCTTTTGCAGCGCCACCATCCTGTCGTCGTCAAGCTTCATAACGTCAAGCGGCTCAATCGTCTTCACTGTCGACGCAACACCGTCCTGCGCATAAACCTCGGCATGATCTTCCACGTTCTGATCAAGTCCTACCGCGTCACAGATCGTGTTAACGCGCGACTGTGCCACAAACGAGCTTTCAAACACTAACGGGCCGCCCACACAGCCGCCGATACACGCAAGTCCTTCAAAATAATCGAGGTCCTTGAGCTTGTCATTCTCAATGTCCTCAAGCGCACGCGCAACGTTTGCAATGCCGTCCACAGAAAGCGCGTTTTTTTCACCGATCGCAAAAACCTCGCCCCCGCTATTGGCCCAGCCAATTCCTTTGGCAGTAGCTTTTTCTCCCTCAAAGTGTCTTGTCTCCGCTCCCTTTAGCTGCCCCGCCAGAAGCCCGTACACCTCAAGAATAGAGATTGCCCCGTCCACATCGCTTTTTTCCTTGGCAAGAGGAGATTTAATGCTCGTCATTTTCGCCGGACACGGCGTAATAAAATATGCGCCGATCTCTGAAATATCGACATTGTTTTTCTTTGCAAATTCTTCCTTTGCAACCTTGGCCGCGACCTCTACCGGCGCGTCTACATTGACGACATTATCGAGCAGCTCCGGAAAATTGACCTGAATGAGCCGTACGACCGCCGGACAGGCAGAAGATATCAACGGACGCTTGTCCCGCTTCCTCAATTCCTCGGCAATCGCTTTTGAGCATATTTCCGCGCCGCGCGCTACTTCAAACACATCGTCAAATCCCATCGACTTCAGCGCCGTCAAAACACGCCCCACGCGGTCTGCGCCGTCGAGCATTTTAAATTGCGCATACAGCGCCGGTGCCGGAAGCGCGATCTTGTACTTGAAATTGTTGATACTGGAAAGCGGGTCCGTCACGGCGTTTTTGGCATGATACGGACAAACGCGGATGCACTCGCCGCAGTCGATGCAGCGCTCCGCCAATATCTTTGCTTTTCCCTTTTGCACACGGATCGCTTCCGTTGGGCATCGCTTGATACAATTGGTACATCCGGAGCACTTTTCTTTTTCCAAACGCACCGAATGAAAATACTTTTCCATAATATTCCTCGTCTCAGAGTACAGCGCACTACATCAAAAACTTAAGCGTCAGCTTGGTTCCTGCCGGACTGGATTCAATATTCATGTTGTCACTGTTTTTATTGATATTAGAGAGCCCCATGCCCGCGCCAAA
>NZ_JAYFPU010000276.1:0-4841 GCF_034927525.1 Christensenella sp. | reverse complement strand
TCCGGATATGTCTGGATCAGGTTATCCATCAGGGCCTGTGCTTCCTGTACGTTCAGGTTTGTCGGATCCTGCTCTACTACTTCAACGTCAGGATACTGTTCCATAACTTCTTTGAAACCAGCCGCTCTATCAGCGATGGATGTGATCTGCGGATAGCCGATGATCAACACTTTGCCTTTTTCAGAACCGTTTCTTTCTTTCAGGAGCTCTACAGCATATTTGCCTGCTTCACGTCCGATGTCCATGTTGTTGGATGCTACGTGAGCCACAGTGTCGCCCTGCTCAGAGCGAACGTCAACTGTTACAACCGGGATACCAGCGGTGTTTGCTTCCAGCGTTGCCGGAGAGATCGCCGCGGAATCTACAGGGTTTAAGATAAGCGCGTTTACTTTCGTACCGCTGATCATATCTTCAACACCCTCGAGCTGCTTCTGGACGTCGCCAGCGCCATCAAGGTCGATGAGCTTGACACCCTGTGCCTCTGCTTCCTTCTTAGCTGCTGCCAGCATATCCTGGAAGAAGGGGAAGTTATAGTCCATCAATGTCAGACCGATCGTGATGTCTCCATCTGCTGCCGGTGCCGCAGATTCTTCGCCCGCAGCACTTTCACTGGGAGCAGCCGCGCTCTCAGAAGGAGCCGCCGAGGATTCTTGAGCAGCCGGAGCAGCACATCCAACAAAAGCTGTCACTGCCATAGCCACTACAAGTACCAATACCAATACTTTCTTCATTTCTTTTCCTCCGTTTTTACTTATATTGCGCACGGTTTTTTCCGTGCAAACTTATTTATTACCTTTTTCATACAGGCTGACCGCCACCAGCAGGATGATACCTGTAAATACCTGCTGCCAGAAAGACGAGATGCCGAGAATGTTGAAGCCGTTGCTTAGAAGCTGCATGAACAGGCAGCCGATGATCGTACCAAAGATGTAACCCTTACCACCAGTCAATGCTGTTCCGCCCAATACGACCGCTGCGATCGCGTCAAGCTCCATTCCCTGTCCAAGCGTCGGTTGGCCGGACGCAAGACGCATCGTCAGCAGGATACCCGTGAGGCCTGCTGTAAAACCGCTGATCGTATAGACCGCGATCTTTGTCCAGTCGACCTTGATACCCGAAAGCCTTGCGCATTCTTCATTGCCGCCTGTCGCGTATACGTGGCGTCCGAACTTCGTAGAGCCCAGGACGATCCATGCCACAGCCACGACCACGATCATAATGATGACCGGCACCGGGATCGCTCCCACATAGCCCCGGCCAAGCTGTAGCGCAGCTTCAGGGATGTTTGTGATCGGACGACCGCCCGTGTAGACGAGAGCCAGTCCGCGGGCCGTGCTCATGAGCGCCAGCGTTACGATAAATGCTGGGATTTTTACTTTAGCAATGATAATACCGTTGATGAGCCCGATTGCCGCACCAACCAAAAGCCCTAACAGCAGCCCTGCCGGAACCGGCAGTCCGTTTGTCGTCATAAAGCCTGCCGCCAGCGTTCCCGCGAGGCATGCCACCGAACCAACCGAAAGGTCGATCCCTCCCAATATCAGTACAAACGTCATACCGATTGCTACGATCAGCGACGGAGAAGCCTGACGTACAACGTTGATCAGGTTGCTTTCCGTAAGGAACGAGTCCGAAGCGATCGAGAGTACGACGAACAATACGATAAAGGCACATACAATACTCAGCTGTGGGAAGCGTTTGATCTTCCCCCATACCGTATTTTCCTTTGCCAATACTACTTCCTTGTCCATAATTAACTGAGTCCCCCTTCAATTTGTTCTGTGTTTCCCACCGAGTATGACATGATCCTCTCCTGTGTTGCTTCCTGTGCATTCATCACAGCCTTCATCTCCCCTTCGTGCATAACGATGATCCGGTCGGACATCCCCAGCACCTCAGGCAGCTCGGACGAGATCAGTATAATGCCGATCCCCTGCCGTGCAAGCTCCACAATGATCTTATGTATTTCTTCCTTTGCGCCGACGTCCACACCGCGCGTCGGTTCGTCCAAAATCAGCACATCCACATCGCGCGTGATCCACTTTGCCAGTGCGACCTTCTGTTGGTTACCGCCCGACAGGTTTCCCACAAGTTGCAGGATAGACGGCGTCTTTATCCGCAATTGCTTGACGGCATCATTACATATCTCCGTCTCGCGTTTGAAGTTCAAAAAACCGCCCTTTGTGATCTTATCCATATTGGTCACGCTGATGTTGTTCCTGATCTTGCTATTAAGGTCCACGCCCAGAAGCTTTCTGTCCTCGGGCAGGTAGGCCAGCTTATACTTCATCGCATCGTACGGTGTTTTGATCTTTACCGGTTTTCCGCCCACGCTGACAGAGCCGCTGTCGTACTTCATCGCTCCAAAGATGGAAAGAGCCACTTCCGTACGTCCCGCGCCCACCAGGCCGGAAAAACCAAGAATCTCCCCGCGCCTCAAGTCAAAGCTGATGTCATTGAACATTCCTTTTTTGGTCAGCCCTTCGACTTTTAACACGGTATCGCCGATCGGCACCTCCTGCTTGGGGAACATCTGTGTAATCTCCCTGCCTACCATTGAGGTAATAAGCTGCTCCTGCGTAACCTGTTCGATCGGCCATTCGCCGATATATTCGCCGTCACGCATAACCGTGATGTAGTTGCCGATCTCAAACAATTCTTCCATGCGGTGCGAGATGTAGATGATCGTTACGCCGTCGTCTGTCAGCTGTTTGATGATACGGAACAAGTGCTCCACTTCCTGCAATGTGAGCGACGACGTCGGTTCGTCCATAACAATGATCTTTGCGTCCACCGACAGCGCTTTTACGATTTCCAGCATCTGCTGCTTCGCCACGCTCAGCTTGCTTACCACGTCCATCGGGTCGATGCCCATTTCGTACTTTTCCATCAATTCCGCGGTACGCTTCATCGTTTCTTTTTTGTTGATAAGCATCCCTTTGGTGATCTCTTTGCCAAGGAATACGTTCTCCTGTACCGTCATATCACGGCATAGGTTAAGCTCCTGGTAAATCATCGCGACCTTATTGGTCATCGAATCGTTCGGGTTGTGTATCTCCACCTGTTTCCCGTCAATAAAAATATCCCCGGAATCCTTGTTGTACGCGCCTGCCAGTATCTTCATCAGGGTAGATTTTCCCGCCCCGTTTTCGCCTATCAATACATTTACTTTCCCCTTATAGGCCGAAAAACTGACATCTTTTAGTGCATGGACGCCCATGAAGCTTTTCGTGATATTCTTCATTTCAAGTGCTTTTGTGTCCAGCAATTCTTTTTCCTCCTTCAACCAACATTCTTCATCTATTTCACTTTTAAAATGATTACCCGCCAATCCGTACGACAAGTCCGTATGTTTCCGCCAACTCTTTTAAGCGCTGCATCTCCTTATCGTCCGGCGTATATGCATCGTCACATTCGTACGCCATATGCATCTTCTTGTATTTCGATTCCCCAAAGCGGTGATAAGGCAGCAAGTGCATCTCCTCAACGCCGATCTCCTTTGCAAAAGCCGCCGTTTTCTTGATATTCCCGTCGTCGTTGTTATACCCGCCGATCACCGGCACCCGCACGATCATGTCTTTTCCCATCTGTGCGGCTTTGCGCGCATTATCTAGGATCGTTTCGTTACCAAGCCCCGTCAGCTCCTTGTGCACCGCGCTATCCATGTGTTTGATGTCAAACAATATCTGGTCTGTATGCTCGAGTACCTTTTTCCCTTTTTCCCAATCAAACTGGCCGCAGGTCTCCACCGCCAGATGGATGAAGTTTCCTTTCAGGCGGATCGCCAGCTGCTCCAAAAACTCGCTTTGCGTAAGCGGCTCCCCTCCTGAAAAAGTCACGCCGCCGTCCGACGTCTGGTAAAACGGATGATCCTTCATCACCTCTTGCGTCACTTCTTCGACGCTCATACGTTTTCCCATGATCTCCCGCGCGCCGGTCGGGCAAATAAATTCGCATTTTCCGCAGCCCGTGCACAGCGTCCTGTCCCACGCGTCAGGCGTCAGCGCCTTTGTTGCGCATATCTCATAACAATGGCCGCATCCCATGCAGTTGTCCGCCACAAGGCTCATCTCCGGAAAATAGTTCTGCGATTCCGGGTTGGAGCACCACTTGCATTTCAGCGGACATCCTTTCATAAAAATATTTGTGCGTATGCCGTCCCCGTCATGCAGGCTGTAGCGCTGTATATTAAAGATCATTCCTGTTGCTTCCATCAATAGATTGCCCTTTCGCGTTTGTGTATCGATCCATTTTCAGCAGATTAAAGTCGAAAAGACAAAATCAAACCTTCTTACCTTACGTATACCATCTCGTTCCGCTGAATATTTATTGTTGTAATCCTTTGTGATTGTGTTAATATGATCCACATCCCCTTGCCGGAAATATGACCCGGCGGGGTGAGTTCTCTTTTATGTGCTTATCATAGCAGATTGATTATACAATTTCAATAGTTTTTTATTATTTTTTAGAATTTTTTATTTTTTCTTTTAATTAATACAGGGCGGTGGTTTGAATTTCTTACCAACGCCCTGTATTAAAATGAAAAAGAGTAGTTGCTTGCTGTATTATATCTGGTGCTCTGTACGCTCAATGATGCTGTCCTGTATCTCTTCTGCTAGCTCGTTGAAAAATGCGCTATACCCGGCTACACGCACGACAAGCCCCTTGTGCTTTTCCGGATGTTCCTTCGCATCGCGCAGCGTATCCGAATCGATAACATTCAGTTGGATATGCGCCCCGCCCAAAGTTTGATACGTCGTGATGTAATCCATCATCTTTTTATTGGCGTCCTCCCCTTTTAATGTCTCCGCATTATACTTCTGGTTGAATATGATCCCGTT
>NZ_JAYFPU010000242.1:0-12897 GCF_034927525.1 Christensenella sp. | reverse complement strand
AAGTTTTTCGGGTCCATAATCGCGTCGATCTCCTCCGCACTCATATGGAACGCGGCATCTTCCTTGATCAATTCGATCAGGTTGTTGCTCTTTCCTTCTTCCTTGACGCGGCGCCCCGCGATCATAGAATATTCGCGTATTTTTTCATGCAGCTCCTGCCTATCGCCTCCACGCTTCACAGCGTCCATCAAAATTGTTTCTGTCGCCATGAACGGCAACTCCTCATTGATACGCTTTTCGATAACTTTGGGATACACCACCATACCGCTTGTCACATTCAGGTAGATGTTCAGGATCGCGTCGAGCGCCAGAAATCCCTGCGGGATGACCAGCCGCTTGTTGGCGCTGTCGTCCAGCGTTCGCTCAAACCACTGCGTGCTGGCTGTGATAGCCGGGCTGGACGAAAGGCTTAGAACGTATCGCGCAAGCGAGCAAATGCGCTCAGAACGCATAGGATTGCGCTTATACGCCATTGCAGACGAACCGATCTGTTTCTTACCAAAGGGTTCCTCTACTTCTTTCAGATTTTGAAGCAGCCGCAGATCGTTGGCAAACTTATACGCGCTTTGCGAGATGCTTGATAACAGGTCAACGACCACACTGTCAAATTTACGCGGATACGTCTGTCCGGTTACGGCAAATACTTTTTGATAGCCGATTTTTTGCGCTACCTTTTGCTCCAGCTCTTTCACCTTCTCTGCATCACCTTCGAACAACGTCAAAAAGCTGGCCTGCGTGCCCGTCGTGCCCTTCACGCCACGCAATTTGACCTGCGATTTTACGAATTGCAGCTGCTCATAATCCATAAGCAGATCCTGCATCCACAGCGTAGCGCGTTTCCCTACTGTTGTCAGCTGCGCCGGCTGGTAGTGTGTGAAGCCAAGCGTAGGCATGTCCTTATATTGCAACGCGAATTCCTTCAGGCGGGCGATCACGTTCACAAGCTTCAGCTCGATCACCTCGATCGCCTGATCCATCACGATGATATCCGTATTGTCCCCCACATAGCAGCTGGTTGCACCCAGATGAATGATGCCTTTTGCCTGTGGGCACTGTACGCCATACGCATATACATGGGACATCACATCGTGCCGCACTTCCTTTTCGCGCGCTTCCGCCACATCGTAGTTGATATCTTCCGCATGCTCTTTTAACTCGCTGATCTGCTCTTTTGAGATAGGCAGACCCATTTCGTGCTCTGCCTCCGCGAGCGCGATCCACAGTCTGCGCCATGTCTTAAATTTTATATCATCTGAGAAGATATGCGACATTTCCCTGCTTGCATATCTGGTGATCAATGGATTCTCGTAAACATCTCTCATTCTCTTACCGCCTTTAATAAAAATAGAATACATCTTATTTTATAGCTTTTTTCACTTGTTTTCAAGCAAGAAAAAGGGAGCAGATTTTCTGCTCCCTTTTTGATTTGTTACTTTGCGTAGTCTGTTGTCCTTGTTTCTCTAATGACATTTACTTTGATCTGTCCCGGATAATCAAGTTCAGACTCAATCTTCTTCACGATATCTCTCGCTATTAAAGTAGTTCCAGCGTCGTCGATTTCGTCGGGCTTGACAATAATTCTGATTTCCCTGCCCGCCTGGATCGCAAATGATCTTTCGACGCCTGCGAATGAATTTGCAATTTCTTCAAGACTTTCAAGACGTTTGATGTAATTCTCCAAAGATTCCCTTCTTGCACCCGGCCTTGCAGCAGAAATCGCATCAGCAGCCTGTACCAGAACGGCTTCCACCGTTTTGGGCTCTACATCGCCATGATGTGCAGCAATCGCATTGATGATGTCTGCATTTTCCTTATATTTCTTTGCAAGATCCGCGCCAATCTGGATGTGCGGGCCTTCTACTTCATGGTCAACGGCTTTACCGATATCATGCAGCAGTCCCGCGCGTTTCGCAAACTTGGCGTTTGCGCCGATCTCAGCAGCCATAAGAGAAGCCAAATGAGCAACCTCGATCGAGTGTTTCAGTACATTTTGTCCATAGCTGGTACGGTATTTGAGACGACCCAAAAGCCTTACCAATTCCGGATGCAAGGAATGGATACCCACATCAAAAACCGCCTGTTCGCCAGCTTCCTTGATCTGTGCTTCCACTTCCTTTTGCGCTTTATGAACCATTTCTTCGATACGTGCCGGATGAATTCTTCCGTCAACGATCAGTTTCTCAAGCGCCATTCTGGCAACTTCACGCCTGACCGGGTCAAACCCGGACAAGATAACTGCCTCCGGTGTGTCGTCGATGATCAGGTCGATGCCCGTAGCTGTTTCCAGCGTACGGATATTACGTCCTTCACGTCCGATGATCCTGCCCTTCATTTCATCATTAGGCAGGTTTACGACCGAGACCGTGCTTTCAGCAACATGGTCGGCGGCACATTTTTGTATTGCCAGCGAAAGAATGTTTCTGGCCTTTTTATCGGCTTCATCCTTCGCTTTTTGCTCAATATCACGCAGCATTACGGCCATATCATGGCGTGCTTCGTTCTCAACCTTTTCAAGCAACAACCCCTTGGCCTCTTCTGTCGTCATGCCGGAGATATGCTCGAGTTGCTCCAGTTGCTGAGCATGCAGCGCAGCCAAATCATCCTTGGCCTTTGTGATTTCTTTACTGCTTTTGTTTACCTGTTCTTCTTTTTGTTCAATGCCTTCTAATTTCTTATCCAGCAATTCTTCTCTTTGAACCAGTCTTTTTTCAATCTTTGTGATTTCATTACGTCTGTCTCTTGATTCCCTGTCAAATTCGCTACGCAGTTTATGAACTTCTTCCTGAGCCTCAAGTACCGTCTCTTTCCTGATGACTTCCGCGCGTTTTTGCGCTTCGTCGATCAGCTTCTTAACGGAATCCTCAGCGCGGCCGATTTTAGACTCGGCAATATTACGTCTATATAAATAACCAATAATAAGTCCGATCACCAGTCCGCCTACGCCTACGAGTATAGGAATAAGCCATTCCACTTAGCAAATTCACCTCCTGTTCTTCTAATTTCTTCCAATTCATTTTCTTTTTTCAATTTGGTAACATGCAAAAAACACACGATTTACCTATCACTATTGTATCTTTATTTCCCATGATTGTCAATCAAATACACTGCTGCCCGCAAGGAAACCGGTCGAAAAAGCAATTTGCAGATTAAACCCGCCGGTAAGCGCATGTACATCGATGATTTCGCCCGCAAAATACAGATTTTGGACGATTTTGCTTTCCATTGTAGACGGGTTGATCTCTTTTACGCTGATCCCGCCCGCCGTGACGATCGCCTCTTCTATCGGACGCGTATCCGCGATGCGGATCGAAAAATGCTTTAAGCCGTGCCCCAGCATCATACGTTCTTCCTTTGTGATGCCATTGATCGCTTTGTTTCCGTCCAGCTTTGTCTCCCGTAAAAACGGGTGGATTGCTTTTTGCGGCAGCAGGTTTGTCATCACGTTTTTAAGTTGTTTGTTCTGGTTTTCTTCGAACTCGCGCATTAGCCGCGCATCTAGTTTATCTTCGGACAAGGCCGGTTTGAAATCGATTTCCGCCGTAAGCTCCAGCGGCTGTTTTTTGTGGTCGATATGATTACTTGCGGAAAGCACAACCGGGCCAGAAATACCAAAATGTGTGAACAACAGTTCCCCCTGCTCCTCATAGATTTTTTTGTTGTTCTGAAACAAAGAAAACCCAATGTTTTTAAGGGTAAGGCCTTGCATCTTCGGGCATATGCCGTGTGCATCCTCAAGCGGGATCAAAGCGGGCGCAGGGCCGATCATACTATGCCCCAGCTTTTCTGCAAAGCGATATCCGTCGCCCGTCGAACCGGTCAAGGGATAGGACTTGCCTCCCGTTGCCAGAATAAGCGCCGCCGAGCGCATCGATTCCCCGTTTTGAAAAAAAATACAGAAGCCGTTGTCTTCTTTGTTGATGTCCGTTACTTCCGTGTTCAGCATACGCTTGACGCCTGCATCCCTCAGCATTTTCTCCAGCGTACGTATCACATCGTTGGAGCGGTCGCTCACGGGGAAAACACGTCCGCCGCGCTCCACCTTTGTATGCAGTCCGTTTTTTTCAAACAGGTCAATCAGCGCTGTATTCGGGAATGCGTAAACCGCGCTCATCAAAAACTTGCTGTTTTTCGAAACGTTCATAAAAAAATCGCTGACATCACAATCATTCGTGATATTGCAGCGGCCTTTTCCTGTAATGAACAGCTTCTTCCCGGCTTTTTCATTTTTTTCGATCAGCGTTGTCGAAATACCGCGCTGTGCTGCGGCATAAGCTGCCATCATGCCTGCAGCGCCTCCCCCGACGACGATTACATTATTCTCCATAGATATCTTCATCCACGATCTGCGCATCCAATTCCCTTGTGGCATATACGTCGTTCATTTGCCACAATTCTTCCAGCCTGTTGAAGTTTGAAAACAGGATATCCTTTTTGCGTAGCCCAAGCATAATAATCAGCAGATTGATCACCGCCAGAGGCGCAACAAAGGAATCAACAAACGAATTCATATAGCTTTTTGCAGTCAGGGTGTAATCCGCGATCTGTGCAGGCGGCGCCGCGTCGTTATCTGTGATCGCAATCACCTTGCAGCCGCTTTTTTTCAGATAGTTCATTCCCTCGATGGTGCGCATGGAATAACGCGGAAAACTGATAGCGATCGCTACATCGTGTTCATCCGCACTCAATATCTGGTTGAAAATATCGCTGCCGTCAAAACGGATCAGCTTGATGTTCTCGTTCATGTAATTCATATAATAATGCAGAAATTCGGCAAGTGGGCCACTTGAACGCGTGCCCAGAATATAAATTTTGCGCGCCTTATCGATACTATCCACGATCTGTTCGATGTTTTTGGTATCGATATGTTCTCTTGTTACGCGCAGGTTATGGATATCCGTCTTAAAGGACGCATTGATCACTTCTTCCGAGGTGAGACCTTCCATCAGATTAAGACGCTGCGCTGTCGTCAGCTTTGTCTGTATGACCTCCTGCAAATCCTTTTGCAGCTTTGGATATCCGTCATAGCCAAGCGCATAGGCAAAACGGACAACGGTAGATTCACTCACGCCTACAAGGTTGCTTAATGTCGCCGCAGTCATGAATGCCGCCTTATCATACTCTTTTAATATATAATCCGCGATCAGTTTTTGTCCCTTGGACATTTTCGCGTAGCTATGGTTGATACGATCCATAACATTATTGTTCATTTCTGCCTCCGTCAAGGATAAGATGGATTTATTGTATCAAGTTTTCGTCAAATATGCAATTTCAATTTATCTATCCTGCATTTTGCATCATCAATTTTATCCGTTGCCGTCGTGTTCCACGTAAGCGGCGTGATCGTTACAAAGCCTTGCCCCAGCCAATGAATATCCGTGCCATTTTCTTTGTTGTAACTACTTTCTTCCATTTTTCCGGACGGCCAATAGTATATGCGTCCGAACGGATCGGTACGTTTTTCGTAGTCGTCCCCGTAGTTGCATATGCCATGTGGGCAAACCTTGATTCCTGCAACTTCTTTATTGATACATGCAGGAAAATTAATATTATAAATATAATCAACCAATACTTTGATTTCCAGCTGCCCAATGATTTGTAGAGCGCACGCGGCAGCTCTCTCGTACAACTCCTTCATATTGTCCCCCGCCCCGGTAAGCTTTTGAGACAACGCAATCGAAGGATACCCTAGTGCGCTGCCCTCCATGGCGGCGTTCACCGTTCCGGAATAGGCGATATCCGTACCAACATTCGTCCCAAGATTTATTCCTGATAAAACGAGATCGACATCGCGCTTCATGATCTCAAACGTCCCCAGCTTCACACAATCCGTCGGCGTGCCGGATGTACTGTATACCTCGCAGTTCTTATACTCTGCTATTTCCAACTTTCTCATGCTCAGCGGCTTGTCGATCGTCATAGACCTGCCGCATGCGCTACGCTCCTGATCGGGCGCGACAACCGTAACTTCATGCTGCGTGGCAAACGCATTTGCAAGCGCAACAATCCCAGGTGCATATACACCGTCGTCATTCGTAATCAATATTTTCATGTAAAAACTTGTCCTTTCTTAAAAACTTCCTATTGTCACAAGCGTATCATAACCACCTAAAAAACACCAGTAAAAAAGCAGGGAACGCATTCCCTGCTTTCTCAGTTGCTATTTTTATACCGGATGGATCATATTTTCCTTATCCAGCATATCAGAATCGAGCTTATATTGGTTTGCGCGTCTAAACTCAAAGAACTTAGGCGCGACCTGCGGGAACATAGCATAAGTCACGATATCTTCTTCCTGTTCCATCCAGCCCTTGACCTCTTCCCTGTACTTATCCATTTCAGGAGGCAGAAGGTCTGCCGGGCGCACGGTGATGACCTCGTCGTCGCCGATACATTTTTTACGCACTTCCTCATTGACAGGCGCAGGCAGTCTACCGTATTCACCGCGCAGCATTGCCTTGGATTCCTTGGTCACCATCTTATAGCGTTCGCCCGCAAGCACATTGAGCACTGCCTGTGTACCAACGATCTGACTTGACGGCGTAACAAGCGGCGGATAACCAAAGTCCTCGCGTACACGCGGTACTTCCTCAAGCACATCAAGCAGCTTATCCTCCGCGCCCGACTGCTTCAATTGGCTGATTAGGTTTGAAAGCATACCGCCCGGAACCTGATAGAGCAGTGTATTGATATCGATCCCAAGAACCTTAGGATCGAGAAACCCGTCCGCCTTCAGGCGGTCTGCAACCTTTGAGAAATATTTCGCGGCCTCTGTCAGTTTTCCTAAATCAAGACCCGTATCATATTCCGTACCGGCCAGCGTCGCTACAAGCGACTCCGTCGCAGGCTGCGACGTTCCGTTGCCAAGCGGGGAAAGTGCCGTATCAACGATGTCCACCCCTGCCTCGATTGCTTTTAAATATGTCATGTCTCCCACGCCGCTCGTGTTGTGTGTGTGCAGATGGATCGGCACTTTGATATTCTTTTTCAATGCAGAGACGAGATTATACGCCTCGTATGGCAGCAGCAGATTCGCCATATCCTTGATGCAGATAGATTTCGCACCCATGCCCTCGAGCTCCTGTGCCAGTTCTACGAAGTAATCGAACGTATGCACCGGGCTTGTGGTATACGAAAGCGCGACCTCAGGCCAGCCGCCGTAACGGTTCGTGCTCTCGATCGATTGTCTTAAGTTTCTTGTATCGTTCAGCGCGTCGAAGATACGGATCACATCGATACCGTTTTTGCACGCCATTTTGACGAAAAAGTCTACAACGTCGTCCGCGTAGTGTTTATAGCCAAGCAGGTTCTGCCCGCGCAGAAGCATTTGGAGCTTGGTATTTGGCATTGCTTTTCTTAATTTACGCAGTCTTTCCCACGGGTCTTCATTCAAAAACCGCAGGCATGCGTCAAACGTAGCGCCGCCCCAGCACTCGATCGACCAATATCCTATACTGTCCATCAAAGGAGCGATCGGAAGCATTTCTTCCGTCGTCATACGCGTAGCAGCCTGCGACTGGTGCGCGTCCCTCATGATGGTATCCATTATATTTACTTTTGCCATAACTTATCTTTCCTCCTATATTAAGCGAACAGCGACAAGAGTACGCCCGCCGCGACCGCACTGCCGATAACACCTGCAACGTTTGGCCCCATCGCATGCATCAGCAGGAAGTTTGACGGATTTTCTGCCTGCCCGACCTTTTGTGAAACACGCGCTGCCATCGGTACCGCCGAAACACCAGCCGAACCGATCAGCGGATTGATCTTTCCGCCCGACAGCTTGCACATCAGTTTTCCAAGTAGTACGCCGCCAATCGTACCAAAGATAAAGGCAACGACGCCAAGGCCGATGATAAGCAGCGTATCTGTCTGTAGGAATGTAGACCCGACCGTTGTCGCACCGACCGAGATCCCAAGGAATATCGTTACGATATTCATCAATTCGTTTTGCGCTGTATTGGAAAGCCTGTCGACAACCCCTGATTCACGCATGAGGTTACCAAGCATCAGCATGCCTACCAACGGTGCTGCCGCCGGTACAATCAGCGATACAAAGATCGTTACCGCAATCGGGAAAATGATCTTTTCACGCTTGGAAACATGCCGCAGCTGTTCCATTTTGATCGCTCGCTCCTGTTTGGTAGTAAACAGCTTCATGAACGGCGGCTGTATGACTGGCACAAGTGCCATATAAGTGTACGCCGCGACCGCAATCGGGCCTAAGAACTTCGGCGCCAGCTGTGACGTCACATAGATCGCCGTCGGTCCGTCCGCACCGCCAATAATACCAATTGACGCCGCAACGTTGGGCGCAAAACCAAAGAGGAGCGCAAGAATAAACGCGAGGAAAATACCAAGCTGCGCCGCCGCGCCCATAAACAAGCTTTTGGGGTTTGCGATCAACGGGCCGAAGTCCGTCATCGCACCGACACCCAGGAATATGAGCGGCGGATATATTCCAAGCTTCACGCCTAGATACAGATAGTCCAGCAGACCAGCTGTACCGGAGAAGTTTGCCCAGTCCACTTGTCCGCTTGCAAATAAATCCGCATGATACATGCCCGCCATCGGTAAGTTGGTGAGCAACATACCAAATGCGATGGGAAGCAAAAGCAATGGCTCAAATTTTTTCACGATCGCCAGATAGATCAGCAGGCACGCTATCCCTATCATAACCCATTGCTGCCAGTCTCCGGCATTAAAAAATCCCGTCGATTGCACAAATTTCATTAGAGTATCGCCAAAGCTACTCAAAACAAATCAACCTCCTTTTTGTGTATGAGCCGTTATCCGATCACTACAAGAAGGTCTCCTGTCTCTACGCTTGCACCCTTGGCAACCGATACCGATTTCACTGTCCCGGCTGCAGGCGACATGATCTCATTTTCCATTTTCATTGCTTCCAGAATCATTAAGATATCCCCTTCCGCAACGCTCTGTCCTACCGCAACACTCACATCAAGGATCGTCCCCGGCATCGGCGCGGAAACAGTTACCCCGTCAGCCGGAGCCGCCGCTGGCGCTGCTGTCGGAGCAGGTGCGGGAGCCGGTGCCGCCTGTTGTACAGGGGCAGGGGCAACTGGTGCTGGCGCTACTGCAGGAGCTGGAGCTGGTGCAGCTTGCGGTACAGGCGCTGCTGCCGGTACTGCCACCGGAGCGCCGCCGCCCAGTTCTTCTACATCCACATTATAAGAATTTCCGTTTACATGAATCAAAAATTTACGCATATCAGTTACCTCCGAAAAAATCAATTTTTACCAATTTGAAAGCTGGGACTGCCTCCCGGCCTTGCCCCATGCAGATCTTCCACTCACTTTTTTATAAGAACGAATCACAAACGGTGTAGAGCTTGACCCGGGCCGCTCGCTTTCCATAGCCGCAGCGACCGCTGCCGTGAGAACGGCAAGCAATTCGTCATCCTGAACTGTTACGACAGGTGCTTGCTGGATCGGCTTCACCTGTTTAGGCGCTTCGCCCGTTTCCTTTTTGCGTTCCTTAAGAATTGCAGACATCACGACCATGATCACGATGATCAGCGCCAAACAAACAAACACCACCATCAATCCAAGAGCAATCGTTTGTCCACCCATAGCAAGGTCCTGACCAATCGTCATATCGTTACCCATAACCATTCACCCCGCTTATAATGGCAATACGCCATGCTTTTTAGGCAGCTTTTCTTCACGCTTGGAAAGTACCATCTCCAAAGACGCGATCAGCACCTGACGCGTATGTGCCGGCTCGATGACATCGTCGACCACGCCCTGCTCTGCCGCCTGCCACGGATTTGCGTATTCATCCAGATATTTATCGATCATTTGCTTTTTGGCTGCAATTCCGTCGTCCGCTTTCGCAATTTCTTCTTCATAGAGCAAAAGAGCGCCTGCCTCAACCGGCATTGCCGAAATGTGTGCCGACGGCCATGCGTATACCATATCCGCGCCCAGCGCTTTGGGACACATCACCGCAAAACCATCGCCAATCGCTTTGCCTACAATAACATTAAGCTTTGGCATACCCGACGTTGCGTATGCGCTCACAAGCTTCGCAAAATCCGGGATCAGGCTTCCCTGCTCCTTTTCGATATCTACGTCCGAGCTGCCGCAATTTGTGAATGTAACAGCAGGAATATTGTAAGCATCTAAAAAGCTTAAAAAACGCGCCGCTTTTTTGGATGCACGCTGCGTAAGCACGCCCGTGGAATCGTTTGCAATGAACCCGCAAACATTCCCGTTCAGCCGACCGAACATCGTGATCACTTCCGACGCAAAATCGGCCTGATACGCGAGTACATCGCCATTGTCCGCAACAGAGCGGATCAGCTCCTTCATATCCGGTACTTCCTCGCCAAACGAAAGCTGGCGGTTTAGGTCGTCAGTATTCATTTCATACGGCGCCTCATCCAAATTGTTGGACGGCAGATAAGACAACAGCTTGCGCACCGTTCCCATACATTCCATCTCGTCCGCACACATAAACTGCGCAACACCTGTATTCTTATTGTGGCTTTTTGCACCAAACAGAGCCTGCGCATCGATCTCCTTGCCCATCGCAGAAGCATATATCTGCGGGCCGTGGAGCGCAAGCTGTGAAATGCCGTCGATCATCAAGGTGAAATCTGTCAATGCGGCAATATAAGCCGCCGTACCGATACATGCCCCCGCAACGATAGAGACCGTCGGGATCACGCCTGAAATATCGCTTAATTTTTTCAATATCTCCGCTGTTGCGCTGATCGCTGCCATGCCCTCTGAAATACGCGCTCCACCCGAATCCAGCACACCAATCACAGGTACGCCGTTTTTGACAGCCATATCCATTGTCTTTAAGATTTTAGATGCGTGCGCTGACGAAAGCGATCCTTTCAGCACTGTATAATCTTGTGCAAAAACAAAAACAGGCAGCTCGGCGATCGTTCCATAGCCACAGACAACGCCTTCACCTGTTTCACTTGCCGCTTCAAGACCGGGCGTCGTATAAGTACGCTTGAGAAATTTGTCGATTTCCACAAAGCTTCCCTGGTCAAGCAAGAGTCCGATACGTTCGCGCGCAGTCTTTTTTCCTGCGTCATGCTGAGCGAGAATTTGCTGTTCGCCGCCGCCTAAAAGAGCATCGGCGTTTCTTGTTCTCAACTCTTCCAACTTGCTCATTCTGATACCTCCATACAAATTAATAAACCACGGATATCCGCACAATGTGCACTATCCTGTAAATATACACATTCGACTTAAAAATTACTCCATATTAAATGTATTCAACATTCTTACCTTGTATCCCTGCAAAAAGCGTTATTATAGCTTCAGGCTTTTTCTCAGGTATTCCAGTTCATCTTTTTTAAGGTACCGGTATTCTCCCTTTTTCAGGTTGGCAAGCCCGATATCACCGATCCCTACCCTCTTCAAATAACAGACGTTCTTTTCTATTGCTGCAAACATCCTGCGAATCTGGCGGTTTTTGCCTTCTCCGATCACGCACAACACCTCGCTGCGCGCAGAGGAAGATGACAGTATCTTAAAAACAGCGGGAGCTGTCTTATATCCGTCGTCAAGCACAACGCCTTTCGCAAGCTTCTCTACGTCTTCCTCCGTGACCTCGCCATCTACCACGGCAAGATACTTTTTTTTCATATTGTGCTTAGGGTGTGTCAGCCGGTTGGCCATTTCTCCATCATTCGTCAGGATCAGAAGTCCTTCCGTTGTAAAATCGAGCCGACCGACCGGATAGAGGCGCTCGCTGATGTCTTTTACATATTTCATGACCGTCGGCCGTCCGCTTTCATCTTTGCAGGTGCAGACGCATCCTGCCGGCTTATTGAGCATGATATATATCTTATTGCTGCTTAAACGCACAGGTTTATTCATGTATTTGACCTGATCTTTGTCAGGATTTACAATAAACCCCATTTCGCGGACTGTAACACCGTTTACTTCTACCCGTCCGGCAGCAATATGCTCTTCTGCTTTTCGCCGCGAGGCAATGCCCGCCTCTGCCAGAAACTTTTGTAATCTCATTCTCTTCTCCTTAAAAAACAGCCTAAGTCGTCAGGCTGCTTTCTTCCGTCTCGTCTTGTTGTTCTTCCAATGCTTCGAAATCGATCTTCGGCAGCTCCTCTAAAGAAGAAATACCAAAATGCCGGAGGAATTCGTCCGTCGTCGCCAAAAGCGCCGGCCTTCCAAGTGCATCCTTACGGCCGATCACCTGTATCAAGCCTTTTTCTTTGAGCGTCGCCACCGCATAATTGCTGCGCACGCCGCGTATCTCATCGATTTCCGCCCGCGTCACCGGCTGCTTATAGGCAATGATGCTTAGCGTCTCCATCACAGCGGCAGAGAGCGAAGTCCTCTCCTCCGGAGCAAGCAGTTCCTTTACCACGTCACCATATTTCTGATTGGTGCAAAGCTGTACCTTGTCCCCCACGCGGACAAGTAAAACACCGTCTTCACGTCGCGCGCCATCCTCAATGATCTCCTGTAACATAATATCGAGTGCATCGATATCCATATCAAAATATTTTGCAAAGGCGGCTACGTCGATGGCGTCTCCCGATACAAAAAGCGTGGAAAAAACAGCACCGCTCAATTCGTTTTTTGTCAACTGGCCATTCCCCCGTTTTGATATTCCAGCGTGATATCGTTAAACGCACTTTTCTGGCGAATCGATATCGTGCTCGTATGCCACAATTCCAGCAATGCAATAAATGTGACGGCAATCTCCATCTGTGTTGCCTGTTGCTCAAATAAAGAAAAGAAGGAAAGCTTTTTTTCGCTTTTCAGCCGCCCCAATATCTTCTTTTTCTGCGCACGGATGCTAAATGTATCCTGCTTGATCTCTACCTTGCGGTATTTTTCTTCTTCTGCGCCATCCTTTTTGCGGTTTTTAAGAAGCTCCAGAAAAGCA
>NZ_JAYFPU010000177.1:0-19845 GCF_034927525.1 Christensenella sp. | reverse complement strand
AACCTTCTCAAGCGCAGCCACAAGGTTCGCGGATGCGATTTTGGATTCGTCTCCTAAGTCAGCAGCCTCGATCCATGCTTTCATTGCGTCCACAACTGCCGGATCTTTCTCACCCTCAGCGTCGATCGCCGCCTGCACCTGATTTTTCAATGCGTCACGGCGTGCTGTGAACGCAAGGTTCATACCATAGCCAAATTCCGCATTGTCTTCAAACAGCGAGTTTGCCCAGGCCGGGCCTCTGCCTTCGTCATTTACCGTGTACGGACACGTCGGAGCGCTACCGCCATAGATGGACGAGCAGCCCGTCGCGTTACCGATGACCATTCTGTCGCCGAACAGCTGTGTAACGAGCTTGACATACGGTGTTTCGCCGCAGCCCGCACAAGCGCCGGAGAACTCGAACAGCGGTTTTAAGTACTGGCTTTCCGGAACAAGGTTCTTTTTGACTTCGATCTTCGGCTCGGGAAGCGCAGCGGCAAATTCCCAATTTGCAGCCTGCGATTTTTCCATTTCCGCGAACGGCTTCATGATCAGAGCCTTTTCCTTCGCCGGGCAGATGTCCGCACAGTTTCCGCAGCCCGTACAATCGAGCGGAGAAACCTGAATGCGGTAGCTGTAGCCGTCTTTGCCGCGTGCCGGTTTCGTCTCATAGCCTGCCGGCGCATTTTTCATTGCAGCTTCGTCAGCGAGGAACGGACGGATCGCCGCATGCGGGCAAACGTACGAGCACTGGTTACACATAATACATTTGTCGATCTGCCACTGCGGCACATTGACCGCGATCCCGCGTTTTTCGTACTTCGTCGTGCTAAGCGGTACAAACCCGCGCGGATCGAAAGCGGAAACCGGAAGGTTATCGCCCTTCTGGATAAGGATCGGATGCACCACATCGCGATAATAAGCGTCATCTGGAACCGCTACCGGAGCAGCGCCCTCCGTGGTCGTCGCCCAGCTATCGGGATATTTGACTTCCTGTACAGCCATGCCCGCGTCTACCGCTTTATAGTTCATGTTGACGATCTCGTCACCCTTTTTGCCATACGTCTTTTTGATGGCCTTTTTCATGTAGTCGATGGCGTCCGCTTCCGGGATGATGTTCGCGATCTTAAAGAACGCGGACTGCATAACCATGTTCGTCCTGCCGCCAAGGCCGATCTCGCCCGCGATCTTGATCGCGTCGATGTTGTAGAATTTCAGCTTCTTCTTGGCAATGATGTTCTTCATCGCTGCCGGAAGCTCTGTTTCCATTTCCGCGTCGCTCCACGGTGAATTGAGAAGGAACGTGCCGCCTTCCTTGATGCCCTCGAGTACGTCATAACGGATCACGTACGAAGGATTGTGGCAAGCCACCATGTTGGGCTGCGTGATCAGGTAAGCCGACTGGATGGGGGATTTCCCAAAACGCAGGTGCGAAATCGTGATGCCGCCGGATTTCTTGGAGTCATAGGAGAAGTACCCCTGCGCATACATATCCGTGTGGTCGCCGATGATTTTGATGGAGTTTTTATTGGCGCCTACCGTACCGTCAGAGCCGAGTCCGTAGAACTTCGCTGAGAACATACCATGCGGCGAAGAATCGATCTCGTCTTTGATGTCTAGGGATGTGTTCGTCACATCGTCTACGATACCGACCGTGAAGTGGTTTTTCGGTGCGGAAGCCTTCATGTTGTCAAAGATCGCTTTGACCATGGAAGGCGTGTATTCTTTGGAGCCGAGGCCATAACGTCCCGCAAGGACTTTTATGTTCCTGCCCGCTTCGAACAGTGCCGTTACAACATCTTCGTAAAGCGGCTCGCCTAAGCTGCCCGGTTCTTTTGTCCTGTCAAGCACAGTGACTGTCTTAGCCGAAGCCGGGATCGCGTCAACAAAAGCGCTTGCGTCGAAAGGACGGTAAAGACGAACTTTGATCAGGCCGTATTTTTCACCCTGTTCGTTCAGATAGTTGACGGCTTCTTCCGTCACGTCGCAGCCACTGCCCATCGCAACGATGACATGCTCTGCGTCCGCAGCGCCGATATAGTCAAACAGATGATACTGTCTGCCAAACATCTTCGCAAACGCGTTCATTGTGTCCTGCACGATCGCGGGAGTCGCCATGTAATATTTGTTCGCAGCTTCCCTGTTCTGGAAATAGATATCCGGGTTCTGCGCCGTACCCTGCTGGTGCGGATGTTCAGGATTCATACCTCTTGCGCGGAAGTCGTCGATCGCCTTCCAATCTACCATTTCCGCAAGCTTTTCATATTCGAGCATTTCGATCTTGGAAACCTCGTGAGAAGTCCGGAATCCATCAAAGAAATGTACGAACGGTACCTTTGCTTTCAATGTAGAAAGGTGCGCGATCGCAGCCATATCCATTGTTTCCTGTACGGAAGCCGCTCCGAGCATCGCAAAGCCTGTCTGGCGCGCAGCCATGATGTCCGCATGGTCGCCGAAGATAGACAGCGCGTGCGCCGCAAGCGCCCTTGCCGATACATGGAACACCGCCGGCAGAAGCTCGCCGGAAATTTTATACATGTTCGGGATCATCAAAAGCAGGCCCTGCGACGCCGTAAAGGTAGACGTCAGCGCACCCGCCGATAAAGAACCGTGAACCGCGCCTGCCGCACCTGCCTCAGACTGCAGTTCAGAGATTTTCATTGTCTGTCCAAAGATGTTCTTTCTTCCCACAGCCGCCCATTCATCACAGGACTCTGCCATTGGCGAAGAAGGAGTGATCGGGTAAATCGCGCCGACGTCAGAAAACGCATATGCGACATGCGCGGCAGCGGTATTACCGTCAATTGTTTGTTTTGCCATTGAATCGTGACCTCCTAATTTTATATATATTATTCAAATTGTTCACAACATTATAATTATAGTATTTTTCACATGTAAAAGTCAAGGAACAAAGGGCGTTTACAGGGCGTTTCAGCCCCTCTTTAACGGCGCCTTCTTATATAACCTCTTAAACGGCTTGCGCTCCTCCTGCGGGATGATGGACTTACCGTGGAACGAGACGTTATAAAATTCGCTTTGCAGCTGTGTCATATCCACCTTACCCTCAAAATATGCCTGCACAAGTTTAATGCGCCGCACGCTCCATCTGACCGCCTCGTCCAAAAGTCCAAAATAAAACTCGTAATCATAAAGGCCTTCATATTCTTCGAGCGGATGATAAAGCATCGTTTTTAATTTGAGCTGTGAAATGACATTCAAAAGCCTTAGCTTGCACAAATCCTTTTTGGTCGGCTGCGAGACGAGGCCGTTGTAATATATATAGTATTTGCTCGCCTTGGTGTACGGCGCTTCGTCCACCTTAAGCCCGGGGAACAGATAGGCCATATGCTTATAGAATTCGTCGATCTCGCCGGTATCCACAAAAATATCACGCGCGAATTTCTGTTTGTCAAACGTATAAGCGTCTACGCCGCTTTTTTGTGCATATAAAATATCCAGCGCACACTCAAGTGTGTTGTGCGTGGACATAGGCTTTGTTTCCTTGTTGATCCACGGGTGCAGCAGCATATCGAGGCAATAGTGCGTGATATAGCCGTAAAAATAGCTTTTGAGCGTATCGCTGCCGTGCTCCTTTAAATATTTCGCGCTCTCGCAAAAAAAACGCTGCGGCCGAGTATAGTGCAGCGCCCATCCAAGCATTTTCTGTTTTGCGCCGCACAGGAAGAAGTAAAATTTGTATAACAAAAAGATATCCCCGCCCTGCGAGCCGGAATAATATGCGGGCATCTCCCTCTCGATCAGTTCTCCCGCCGGTGTGTGCTCCAGTTGCTTTAAAATGTTGTCCGCCGCGGTCTTATGCGTCAGCGTTGTCGGCATATGTCATTTCACCTGCTGTGTTTATTTCAGATCATCTGGTTAGACGGCGTGTGTAAAAAACAATCCGTTTCATGCGCTTCGATGATACCGATGCTCTGCATGAAAGATTCACAGATCGTATACCCAACGAACACAAACCCGTTTTGCTTAAGAGCCTTTAAGAGCTGCTCCGGCTTTTTGAAGCCGTATACAAAGCGGAAAAAATTCCCATGTTCAGCATTCAGGCGGAGGACAGCGCGCGCGTTTTCCCGCACGGCAAAAATCTTTTTCCGGTTACGGATGATCTCCTTGTCCTGCAATAGCGATTCCAGATATTCGTCCGTCAGGTTTGCACACTTACCAATATCAAAACCCAAAAACGCCCTCCGAAAAGCGTCCCTTTTTATAAGAACCGTCCGCCACGATAGCCCTGCCTGAAAACTCTCCAGGCACAGCTTTTCAAAAAGCGAATTGCTGTCCGATTTGATTTTTCCGTACTCGTTGTCGTGGTAATCGATCAATATATCGTCCGTCGCCCAACTGCAGCGTTTCCTGTCTGTTTTTATATCCATAGATTTTATCTTAACACATTTCACACAATTTATCTCGATTTTGTGATAGAATTTATACAGATTTCATAATTTAACCTACTGTCGAAAAGGAGCATCGCCATGAAAACGCTGTGGAGCGATAAAGCCAAAAGTTTAACGCCATATACGGCGGGTGAACAACCGAAAGAACAGCTTATCAAGCTCAATACCAACGAGAACGCCTACCCGCCAAGCCCCAAAGTGGCGCAGGCGGTCGCGCAGGCGGTAGGCGGCCTGCGGCTTTATCCATCGCCCGATTCGGACGCCCTTCGCGCGGTCGTCGCCGCACACCACGGCGTATCGCCCGCCCAGGTGTTCTGCTCCAACGGCTCGGACGAGGCGCTTGCGCTGTGCTTTGCGGCCTTTTTCCAAAACATCTATACCGCGGGGCAGGAAAGCTCCAACTGGTTTCCCAATGTAACAACGCCCTTTGCCCTGCGCACGCTGGACGTGACCTACAGCTTTTACCCCGTGTGGGCGGATTTGTTTGATATCCCGCTCGATATCGTCCCCCTTCGTGACGATTTCACGGTCGATGTAGGGAAAATGTGCGGCGCGCGCGGTGTTGTCCTCGCAAACCCCAACGCCCCAACAGGCGTGGCGATTCCCGCAAGCAATATCGAACGTATCGCGCAAAAAACAGAGGGCGTGCTCGTGGTGGACGAGGCCTACGGCGCGTTCGGCGCACAAAGCGCAATCCCTCTTGTCTCCAAATACCGCAACATAGCGGTCGTGCGTACGCTTTCCAAGTCCCATGCCTTAGCCGGCCTGCGCGTTGGCTACGTCATTGCGGACGAAAGCCTGATCGCCGCCCTGAATACGGTCAAGGACAGCTTCAACTCCTATCCCTTAGACTGCCTCGCACAGGCAGGCGCCGCCGCCGCGATCGAGGATACGCAATACTACGAAAAAACGATCAAGGAAATCATGGATACGCGTACCGATACCGTGGGCGCGCTGTATACAATGGGGGTCAAATGCCTTCCCTCCCACGCAAATTTCCTGTTCATGAAGTGCGATACTGTGCCGGCAAAGGAGGTATTCCAAAAATTGCGTGAAAAAGGCGTGCTCGTCCGCTGGTTCGACGGCAAACGCACAAAGGATTATCTGCGCGTCACCATCGGCACACCAGAAGATATGCAAACGTTCCTCGCCGCACTAAAGGAGATCATATGAAGATAGGTGTAGTCGGGCTCGGGCTCATGGGCGGTTCCCTCGCACGTGCCCTCAAAAAATATACTTCCCACACCGTCTGCGGTGTAGATACAGACCCTAAAACGCTGCGCGACGCATATGCCGCCGGCGCGATCGACTGCGATACGGATACGTCCGCTTGCGATATCGTTTTCGTATGTCTTTTCCCGCAGGCGAGTATCGATTACATGCTACACACAGAATTCAAAGAAAACGCGATCATCGCGGATATCTGCGGTGTCAAACGCTTTGTTGAAGATCAGGTCTCTCGTCCGCTTTACGAGCGCGGCCTGCGTTACGTGGGCACGCACCCTATGGCCGGCAAGGAGACCGGCGGCTTTGTGCATAGCGATGCCGACCTCTATCAGGGTGCAAGCTTCATCATCACGCTCACAGACCACACGGACAGCAATGCCAGAGCAGAGCTCGCACAGCTCATGGGCGAGCTCGGTTTTGCGCGCATTACGGAATGCTCCGCACGCAAGCACGACGAGGTGATCGGCTATACCTCCCAGCTTGCGCATATCGTCTCCAACGCATATGTCAAAAGCGAAGCCGCGCAGGATTTCCGTGGTTTCTCCGCCGGCAGCTTTATGGATCTCACGCGTGTCGCAAGGCTAGATCCCCAAATGTGGACAGAGCTTTTCCTGATGAACGGCGACATCCTCACCGCCGAGATCGACGAGCTGATTGCTAACATCACCGCGCTGCGCAATGCGATCCTCACCCAAAATGAGCGCAATTTGTGTGCGATGCTTGCGGATGGCAGCGAAAAAAAAGAACGCCTGAACAAAGAAATCCGCTAAGTACCGCCATCCCTTTATCTATGCGCTTTTTCAAACGTTATTATTTGCATTTCAGCGTGTTTCCGCATATCATTATAAGAAATAATAATTATGAAAACCGACTTTCCAACAGGAGGCATGCTTTGTTCTCAAAACCGTTTTCCAAAAGAATAAGCGTCGTCCTGTCCGTCTTTATTTTTGTATGCCTTGTCATCACTCTTATTTATAACGGGATCGCTCCCGCCCCGCCGTCCGCTTCCGATTCAGTCTATCCTCTTTCCGACGGATGGAGCGTCACCGCGGGCGGACAAACGAAAAATGATCAGATCACTACCCTAAGCTATCTGGGTACGCCCGGTGAAGAAGTCACCTTTGCAAACACCATCCCAGACGAGGGCAACGCAAACGGAGACGCCCTGTGCATCCAGATCTATACCTCGCCCTTTTCCGTATACTTCAACGACGAAAAAATATACGAATATGGCTTTGCTGCGTCAAACGACGGATACTTAAGCGTAGGCAGCGGCTACCATATCATCGATCTGCCAGGCGGCCCGGGAGACGTCCGCATCGTGGTACAGCTTGCAAAGGGCACACCCGCCGTAAGCCTGTCCGATGCTTCTCTCATGCCCGGTTCGGTCTTCTTTCAACAATTTGTACAAGGCCGCCTGTTCACGCTGATCGCCGTCCTCATCCTGGTCTCTGTCTTTGTCTACGTGCTGATTGCCAGAAATATGCGCACGACCCAACATACCAAAAGCGCTCCGGCTCTTGCCGCGCTTTCTTTGCTGGCTGCCATATGGATTTTAGCACGTTCCGGTCTGCTTCAATTCTTTACCAACGACCTGCTGCTTATCAATGGTGTCGATTTTATCACGTTCTTCCTGCTGCCCCTCGCAGTCATCCGTTTTGTACAAACGCGGCTGCACATCACCGACAACCGCCCGCTCAATGTTTGCCTGCTTGCGGGTATCGTTTTTTTCATCACCGCATGCATCCTGCATACCGCGCGGCTGGTCGATTTCACGCAAACGCTCCTTGTGTTCCATATTTTGCTCATCATTGATTTCGTCTGCATCATAACAAGTATTTTCAAAAATCAGGAGGGCGATTCCCTCAGTTTAAAGGTATTGCGTATCGGCGTTCTGATCCTCGTTGTAAGCGCCATCCTTGAAATGGTGCTGTATTTCCTGCTGTCCTTTGGCTTCCTAAAATTCTCCGCGCTCGAAATCGGCCTGCTTGGCTTTACGCTGTGCATGCTTTACGTATGGACGGTGGAAACGCGCGACACCAGAAAGCAGCTCGAACGCCAGTCCGTATTCCGCAAGATGGCCTATACCGATTCCCTGACAAACCTTGACAACCGCACTGCCTTTGACGGCATGATCGAACGCCTGAACAAAGACAAAAATTCGTCGATCCATATTTTCATGATCGACCTCAATCACTTAAAACGGGTAAACGACAGTCTTGGGCATAGCGAAGGCGACCGCTACCTGTGTGCAAGCGCCAATATCCTGCAAAAAGAATTTGATGAGAACGGCGAAATATTCCGTATCGGCGGTGACGAATTTGTCGTCATCCTCAAATCCTCCCATGAAAATGCCGCGCGTATCTTAAAACGCCTGCGCGCCTACCGTTCTTCGATAAAAGACACGCCCTATTATACTTTCGCGGTCGGCTGTGCCGCGTTCGACGCAAAGCGTGACAGGCGATTACAGGATACCCTGCGCCGTGCGGATAAATTGATGTATGCCTATAAGAAAAAATTGCAGCACAATGAAAATATGTCTCTTTAATCCGTTCCCCGCAATAAAAAAGGGCAGGAATTTTCTTCCTGCCCTTTTCACTTACATTAGATATAACTGCACAATTCGATCAGGTTCCCGTCCGGATCGCGCAGGTAAATGGAATCCATCTTCCCGCTTACGCCGTGCCGCCTGACGATCCCAAGCTCGATTGCGATCCCGCACGCTTCAAGGGTTTGCTTCCATCCACCGATGTCTCCGTCCACCTCAAAGCACAAGTCCGCGCTGCCCGGTGTCACCTGCGCCGCGTGGGGCGAAAGCTCCGCACCTGCTGCGTGTACGTTGATCTTAAAGTCACCCGCAAACAGCTCATACCGTCCGCCCGCATCCCTCACCGAAAAGCCAAGCTTCTCATAAAATGCAAGGCATTCTTTCATATGTGCCGTCGTGATGACGATATGATCGACCTTCTTGATCACAGCCATATTTTCCCCTTACAGCTTATCCTGCTTGACCGCCTCGATCAGCCCACCGGCCGCAATGATATTCTGGATAAACGGCGGAAACGGCTGCGCGCGGTATTCCTTTCCAGTCGTTAAGTCGCGGATCTCTCCGGTATCAAAATCGACCTCTACCTCGTCCCCATTTTTGATCTCCTTAGAAGCTTCCTCACATTCGAGGATCGGAAGGCCAATGTTGATCGCGTTACGGTAAAAAATACGCGCAAAGCTCGCCGCGATCACGCAGCTGATGCCCGATTCCTTGATGGCAATGGGCGCGTGCTCGCGCGACGAGCCGCAGCCGAAGTTCCTGCCGCCCACCATAATGTCGCCCTGCTTGACCTTTTTTACGAATTCCGTATCGATGTCCTCCATACAGTGCGACGCAAGCTCTCTCGCATCCGACGTATTCAAATAACGCGCGGGGATGATCACGTCCGTATCGATGTTGTCTCCGTATTTTAAAACAGTTCCTTTTGCATTCATTCCTGTAATCCTTTCTTAGTTGCGCTCACTGCGTTCGCTTCGCGGGCGGAACATGCTGTTCCCCCGCGTGCCCCTTTTGCACAAGGTCATTTTCTTTCGCATTCCTGCTCAGAAAAGCAATTTGTTTCTGACGAACGTAATAATTAAGCGCTTATATGCTTTCTGCTCTACAGCTCAGTCGGCGAAGCGATCTTGCCCGCGACCGCGCTGGCCGCCGCCACTTCCGGGCTTGCCAGGTAAACTTCCGATTTCACATGCCCCATCCGGCCCACAAAGTTCCGGTTGGTGGTCGCCACAGCACGCTCGCCCTCCGCGAGGATGCCGCAGTGCCCGCCAAGACACGGCCCGCATGTAGGTGTAGAGACTGCACAGCCCGCCTCGATAAATATTTTCAGCAGCCCTTCTTCCATGGCCTGCAGATAGATCGCCTGCGTCGCCGGGAAAATGATCGTACGTACATTCTTGGAGACCTTCCTGCCCACAAGAATGTCCGCCGCCGCCCGCAGGTCGCTGATCCTGCCGTTCGTGCACGAGCCGATCACCACCTGATCGATCTTGATGTCGCCCACCTCGTCAATAGTCTTGGTGTTTTCCGGCAAGTGCGGAAATGCTACTGTAGACTTGATCTGTGAAAGGTCAATGTCGATCACGCGCGCATAATCCGCGTCTACGTCCGGCGCATACACCGTAAATTCACGGTCGGAATGGCTGCGCAGATATTCTACTGTCTGCTCGTCCACCTCAAAAATACCGTTTTTGCCGCCTGCCTCGATGGCCATATTCGCCATACACAGCCGGTCGTCCATCGTGAGCGACGCAAGCCCCGGCCCGCCAAATTCCATAGACTGGTAAAGCGCGCCGTCTACGCCGATCATACCGATGATGTGCAGGATCACGTCCTTGCCGCTCACATATTTTTTGAGCGCCCCCTTCAAATTGAAGCGGATCGCCTGCGGTACCTTGAGCCATACCTTGCCGGTCGCCATGCCCGCTCCCATATCCGTAGAACCAACGCCTGTGGAAAACGCGCCCAGCGCGCCATACGTACACGTATGCGAATCCGCGCCGATGACGGCGTCGCCCGCGACGACAAGCCCTTTTTCGGGCAGAAGCGCATGCTCGATGCCCATCTCTCCCACATCAAAGAAGTTCACAATACCATGCTTCATTGCAAACTCGCGCACCAGCTTGCACTGCTCCGCCGCCTTGATGTCCTTGTTGGGCGTAAAGTGGTCCATTACCAGCGCGATTTTGTTTTTGTCGAATACATCCTTGCCCGTCTTGTTGAACTCGCGGATCGCGACAGGCGAGGTGATGTCGTTACCCAGCACCATATCCAGCTTGATGGAGACCAGCTGTCCCGCCGCAACACTCGGAAGCCCCGCGTGCGCTGCCAGTATTTTTTGCGTCATTGTCATGCCCATATGTCCTACCTACTTTCTATCTTTAAAAATTATTTTTTGCTCTCATCAAGGGCGAGCTTATACTCGATGGAATCCGTGAGCGCCAAAAAGCTTGCTTCGATGATATCTGTAGAAACGCCTACCGTGTTCCAGCGGTGTTTTCCGTCTGTGGATTCGATCAAAACACGTACCTTTGCCGCCGTTGTCGCCGAGCTTTCCAGCACGCGCACCTTATAGTCCACAAGCCGCATACTCTCAAGCGCAGGATAAAATCCCTTGAGCGCGCCCCGCAATGCCAGATCAAGCGCATGCACCGGGCCATCGCCCTCCGCGCCTGTGATGCGGGATTCGTCCCCCACCCTGACCTTGATGATCGCGGACGAAGGATATTCCGCGTCCTTAAGCGGCTGCTCGCCGATAATCTTAAAATATTCCAGTTCAAAGTATTGCTTGTATTTTCCAAGCATCCTGCGGATCACCAGCTCAAAGCTTTGCTCCGCAGCCTCAAACTGGTACCCTTCGTATTCGAGCTGCTTGAGCTTATCCACAAGCTGCCCGACTACCGGGTCTTTTTGCTGTACGGACGGCTCCACACGCTGTATTTTTTTTAGGATCGTCGCCTTGCCGGATACCTCGCTCATCAGGAAGCGGCGGTTGTTGCCCACGCTCTGCGGGTCGATGTGCTCAAAGCTTTCGCGAATCTTCTTCACACCGTCGATGTGCATACCGCCCTTGTGCGCAAACGCGCTCGATCCCACATACGGACTACCCGACGGCAGCCAGATATTGGAGATATCCGCGATCTGGCGCGCCGTTTCCGTGAGCCGTTTCAGGTTCTCTTTTCCAAGCACAGTATAGCCGCGCTTGAGTTCAAGGTTAGGAATGATCGTGGAAAGGTTCGCGTTTCCGCAGCGCTCCCCATAGCCGATAAACGTGCCCTGCACCTGCTTTGCGCCCGCCTCAACTGCCATCATGGTCTGGCTGACCGCCATACCTGTGTCGTTGTGGCAATGGATGCCCACCTCCGCCTCAGGGAACGTCTTCACTACGCGCCTTGTAATGTCCGCGATATCCGTAGGGAACGTCCCGCCATTCGTATCACACAGACAAAGCACGTCCGCACCTCCCCGAACAGCAGCGTCAAGCGCCAGCATAGCATATTCCTCATTCGCCGCATATCCGTCAAAAAAATGCTCCGCGTCAAACACCACGTATTTGTCGTGCCGCTTCATATACGCGACTGTACTTTCGATCATATTCAGGTTCTCTTCCAGCGTCGTATTGATCACCTTTAGCACGTGTAGGTCCCACGACTTTCCGAAAATCGAAACCGCAGGCGTGTCCGCCTCAAGAAGGCTGCATACGTTCGCATCCTCCTCCGGCTCAATGTTTTTGCGCCGCGTACTGCCAAACGCACACAGCTTCGCGTGCTTTGGCTGCTCTGTGGCGATCCTGCGAAAAAATTCCAAATCCTTTGGGTTCGACCCCGGGTTCCCCGCCTCAATATAATCGATGCCCAGCTCGTCTAAGGCATGCACGATATTCAATTTGTCTTCCACCGAGAAGGCGATGCCTTCCCCCTGCATACCGTCGCGCAGGGTGGAATCGAACGTGTAGATTTTTTTACCCATATCTTTTTTCCTTTAATCTGTCCGTCTTACCGTCGTCGTTCCGGTCGCTTGTAAGCGCCAACATCACTCCGCCGGAATCAGAATATCTATGCCCCTAACAACTTGTTGACCGCATTGATATACGCCAGCATAGAAGCTTCGATGATGTCTGTCGACAGCCCGCGCCCGGTGACCGTGCGCTCGTCCGAGGAAACCTTGACAACAACCTCACCGAGAGCGTCCTCGCCATGCGATACCGCGTTGATCTTGTAGTTGTTCAGCTTCAACGGCATCTTGACGATCTGCTCGATCGCCTGATACGCCGCGTCAACAGGGCCGTCCCCGAGAGCAACCTGCTCCTGCATTTCCCCGTTCATATCCTCCAGCGTAACGTTTGCCGTTGCCTGTATCGTATTGCCGCTGTTGACGACAAACTGCTTCAGGCGGAAATGCTCCACGACCTTAGCGGCCTTCTGCGCGACCAAAGCCTCCACATCATATTCCGTGACTTCTTTTTTCTTGTCACACAAATCTTTGAATTGCACAAACGCACTGTCCAGCTCTTCCTTGCTCAGGTTGTAACCCAGCTCCTTTAAGAAATCGTCGAACGCGTGACGGCCGGAATGCTTGCCCAGCACCATTTTGTTTGTGGTCAGCCCGACAGATTCAGGCGTCATGATCTCATACGTTTCACGCTTCGCCAATACGCCGTGCTGGTGGATACCGCTTTCGTGCGCAAACGCGTTCGCGCCAACGATCGCTTTGTTCGGTGGGATAGAAACGCCGATGATCTTTGACAGCAGCCGCGAAGAACGGTAGATTTGCTTGGTATTGATGCGCGTATCCGCGTCAAACAAATTCCTTCTTGTATGGATGGCCATAACGATCTCTTCGAGAGATGCGTTGCCCGCGCGCTCGCCGATGCCGTTGATCGTGCATTCGATCTGCGTCGCGCCCGCGCCGACCGCTGCCAGCGAGTTCGCTACGCCCATCCCAAGGTCATTGTGGCAATGCACAGCCAAATCAATGTCGTCAACGCCTTCCACGTTTTGCTTCATATAAGCGATCATGTCGTACATTTCCTGCGGCAGGGCATAGCCCACCGTGTCCGGCAGGTTGATCGTCTTTGCTCCCGCGTCGATCGCAGTCTTGACGCACGTTGCCAAAAATGCCATGTCGCTCCGCGAAGCGTCCTCTGCCGAAAATTCCACGTCACTGACCAGCGTCCGCGCATAGGAAACGGATTCCTTGATGTGCGTGAGAACCTGTTCTTCGCTCATCTTCAGCTTATACTGCATGTGCAGCGGCGACGTAGCCAAGAAAATGTGGATGCGCGGCGCGACCGCTTCTCTGAGCGCCTCGTACGAAGCGTCGATGTCCTTTTTGACAGAACGGCTGAGAGAGGCGACGCTGCAATCCTTGATTGTTTTCGCGACCGTAGCCACGCTCTCAAAGTCCCCCGGGGAGGATACCGCAAAGCCCGCCTCGATGATATCTACCTTCAGCATTTCCAGCTGCTTTGCGATCTCGATCTTTTCCGCCAGGTTCATGCTGCATCCAGGAGACTGTTCCCCGTCCCGCAGCGTCGTATCAAATATTTTAATGGTTTTCATGATCTATATACTCCTTTTCTATAAACGACTCGGCATAACGCCAAGCCCGCTATGTATTGTCCCGTCTATTTGCTCAAACAACAGACACGCTTCGCGTCGTCTAACTCGCATACGCCGGGAAATACAATACCGGACTTTATTCGTCTGCCCGTTCAACTATGCTTCTATTCCAACACCGCGCCGGTATCGGCGCTCGTTACCATTCTTGCATACCTCGCGAGCCAGCCCGTCGATACCTTCGGGGGCTTTAACTGCGAGTTCGTAAGTCGTTCCTTAAATTCGTCATCGCCGACCTTTAAGTTGATGGAGTATGCATTGATATCGATTTCTATGATATCTCCTTCTTTTATATAGGCGATAGGGCCTCCTGCCGCCGCTTCGGGGGAAACATGTCCGATCGCCGCACCGCGCGACGCACCGGAAAACCGTCCATCCGTTAAAAGCGCAACCTCTTTATCAAGACCCATCCCCGCCAGATTGGATGTCGGCGCCAGCATCTCACGCATGCCCGGGCCGCCCTTCGGCCCCTCATAACGGATCACGACCACGTCGCCTTTTTCAATCTTTCCGCCAAGGATCGCCGCATTCGCGTCTTCCTCACAGTCAAACACTCTCGCCCTGCATGACGATTTCAGCATTTCCGGCGCAACTGCCGACCGCTTGACCACGCAGCCGTTTGGCGCTACGTTTCCGTACAGTATGGCAATGCCTCCTGTTTCGGAATAAGGATCGTCGATCGGGCGAATCACATCTCCCTTGATCTTAGCATTTTGGATGCGCTGCTTCACGCTGCCACCTACTGTTTTGTTGTCGCGTATCAGCTCTTTTTTATCAAGCTCCGCCATCACCGCCGAAACACCGCCACACTCGTTCAGTTCTTCGATGTAATGATGTCCCGCCGGTGCCAGATGACACAAATTAGGCGTTCTTTCACTGATCTCATTGACCTGATGCAGGTCAATTTTGATTCCGCATTCATGTGCGATGGCCGGCAAATGCAGCATGCTGTTCGTGCTGCACCCAAGCGCCATATCCACTGTGATCGCGTTTGTGAACGCGTCCTGAGTCATGATGTCGAGCGGACACACGTTCTGCTCCACCAGCTTCATGATCTGCATGCCTGCGTGCTTGCCAAGCGCAGTCCTCGCCGCCATCACCGCCGGGATCGTACCGTTTCCGGGCAACCCCATGCCCAACACCTCTGTGAGGCAGTTCATGGAATTCGCAGTATACATGCCCGAACAGCTTCCACATCCGGGGCATGCCTTTTGTTCAAAATCTTCCAGCTCGCCGTCGCTGATCGCGCCTCTTGCGTGTTGGCCGACCGCTTCAAACATGCTGGAAAGGCTCGTCTTTTCCTCGCGGAAGCTTCCCGCCATCATCGGGCCGCCCGAACAAAATATCGCCGGGATGTTCACCCGTGCGGCTGCCATCAGCATACCGGGGACAACCTTGTCGCAGTTAGGGACGAGTACCGCCCCGTCAAAGGCATGCGCAACCAGCAGCGTTTCCACGCTATCGGCGATCAGCTCGCGCGAGGGCAGCGAATAATGCATGCCCCTGTGGTTCATCGCGATGCCGTCGCACACACCGATAGCCGGAACCTCGATGGGCGTACCGCCTGCCATTCGTATACCGTCCTTCACTGCCTGCGCAATCGTATCAAGGTGCACATGGCCGGGAATGATCTCGCTCTGCGCATTGACTACCGCAATGATAGGGCGTTCCATTTCCTCTTTTGTCAGCCCCAGCGCATACAGCAGGGAGCGGTGCGGCGCACGTTGTGCGCCTGTTTTGATATTATCACTATTCATTATTATTTATCCTTGTTATGCCAGCTCATCTTTCCGCGCAACTCCTCGCCCGTCTTTTCAAGCTGCGACAGCTTGCCGATGTTTCTCATAGCGATAAAGTGCGGGCGTTTCACTTCGTTTTCAAGCATCCAGTCGCGCGCGAACGTGCCGTCCTGTATCTCGGAAAGAACATTTTTCATTTCTTTTCTCGTATCCTCGGTGATGATGCGCTTACCTGTTACATAATCGCCGTATTCCGCCGTATCCGAAATGGAATAACGCATGCGCGAAAGGCCGCCTTCAAAGATCAGGTCAACGATCAGTTTCATCTCGTGGCAGCATTCAAAATATGCCATTTCCGGCGCATAGCCCGCTTCAACAAGCGTATCAAAGCCCGCCTTGATCAGTTCAGAAACACCGCCGCAAAGCACTGCCTGTTCGCCAAACAGATCGGTTTCCGTCTCCTCACGGAACGTCGTCTCAAAGATGCCCGCGCGTCCGCCGCCGATCCCGCTCGCATACGCAAGCGCCAAGTCACGCGCTTTTCCCGTCGCATCCTGATGGATCGCGATCAGGCACGGAACACCTTTTCCTTCCTCAAACTGGCTTCTCACCGTGTGGCCGGGGCCTTTTGGCGCAACCATCCATACGTCCACATCCTTAGGCGGAACGATCTGCCCAAAATGAATGTTGAATCCATGTGCAAACACGAGGGACTTTCCTTCCGTCATATAAGGCGCGATGCCCTCGTAGATTTTGCCCTGTTTTTCATCCGGCACAAGGATCATTACGACGTCGGCTGCCTTTGCGGCGTCTTCGCTGGTCATGACCTTCAGTCCCGCCTCCTCCGCCGATTTCCAGGACTGGCTGCCCTCATATAGTCCTACCACTACGTCAACGCCGCTTTCTTTTAGGTTCAGCGCATGTGCGTGGCCCTGGCTGCCGTAGCCAATGATGGCAACGGTCTTGCCCTTCAAAAGCGAGAGATTACAGTCCCTGTCGTAATACATTTTCATGTTCATTTTGTCTTGCCTCCAATTAATTTTTATAATATCTTATAGCGCACCTTTGGGTGCTCTAGGATTCTATATGAAGTTCTGTTTTCCCTGCGGGAAAAAGAACCGCTGAACTGTCACAATTTTCCTATCGTTTACAACTCTGTCAAATTGGACATTTCATGCGTCATGCAGCGAGCTCTCCCCGCGTTGCAGCGCCGTGATGCCCGTACGTGCCACTTCGATGATACCGTATTCCGCCAAAAGGTCCATCAGCGCTTTGTTCTTTTCCGGCGATCCGGACAGCTCAATGATCATTGTTTCTTTCCCAATATCCACGATCTTGGTACGGAAAATGTCGCATAGCTCGATGATATTCGCGCGCTTCTTATCAGGCGCTTTCACCTTCACTAAGATGAGTTCTTTATAAACCGACGAGCTGGAACGCAATCCCTTGATCGTAATGACGTCCACCAGCTTATCAAGCTGTTTTTGTATCTGCTCGAGCACGCTTTCGTCCCCGACCATCTCGATCGTGATGCGCGATACCTTCGGGTCGTGCGTCTCTCCGACGGAAAGGGAACGGATGTTGTACCCCCTGCGGGAGAAAAGCCCCGTGACCTTTGAAAGCACGCCGGATGTATTCTGTACCAGTACGGAAAGTACATATCTTCTAATCATGAGAGTTCTCCTTTATTTCTGTTTACCTTCATTATATAACGTCCCTTATCCACGCGCACCATTATTTTTCCCAGTCTAAGATGATGCTGTCGAACGTCTTTCCTCCGGGCACCATAGGAAGAACATTCTCGTCCTCGCTGATGTCGTACTGCACGATCACCGGCCCCTTACATTCGAACGCCTTTTTGAAAGCGCCCGCCAAGTCCTTTTCGCCCGATATATTCACGCCGCACGCGCCAAACGCTTCCGCCAGCTTCACATAGTCGGTAGGACGGTTTAAGGTCGTTTGCGAATATCGTCCGTCAAACATGATCTTCTGCCATTGACGCACCATTCCGAGCACGTTGTTGTTCATCACCAGTATCATGATAGGCAATTGGTGCTTCACTGCAGTCACGATCTCCTGCAAATTCATATGGAAGCTTCCGTCCCCGGCGATATTCACCACCTGCCTGCCCGTAGCGATCGCCGCACCCATCGCCGCGCCCATACCAAAGCCCATCGTCCCCAATCCTCCGGATGTGATAAACTGCCGCGGCTGCTCAATTTTCAAGAATTGTGCCGACCACAACTGGTGTTGTCCCACCTCCGTCGTAAAGATCGCGTCATCGGGTGCCGCTTCCTGCATCGCCTGGATCACCTTCTTGGGGAAACGAGCATTTTTCGTCGCCCTGTCCAAAGGATATTTTTTCTTCCACTCCATCGCCTGCGTAAGCCACTCTTTATCCGTTTTCTGCTTCACTTTAGGCAGCAATGCTTCTAAAACCGCCTTGGCGTCGCCAATCACCTCATAATCAGCCGTGATATTTTTATTGATCTCCGCCGGATCGATGTCGATATGCAATATCTTCGCCTGTTTTGCAAACTTCATGCGGTCAGAAGTCACACGCTCGGAAAAGCGTGCGCCGATCGTGATCAACAGGTCACAGTGCGTCGTGCACAACGCCGAAGCCTTCGTTCCGTGCATGCCGGTCATGCCCGTATACTGCTCATCGCCCGCTGGGTATGCTCCCAGTCCCATCAGCGTCATCGTCACAGGCGCATTTAACTTTTTTGCCAGCTTGCGCAGGCCCTGCTCCGCGTCCGAAGCGATCACACCGCCGCCTGCCATAATAAAAGGCTTTTTGCTGTCGTTGATCGCTGCTGCCGCTGCCGCGATGTCCGCCGTGTTAAAATGGCTTACGCGCGTGATCGCTTTTGGCTTCTGCGGCGTATATTCACAAGACTCTATCGTTACATCCTTTGTGATATCCACCAAAACCGGGCCAGGCCTGCCGCTCTGTGCAATAAAAAACGCCTCGCGGATCGTTTTTGCCAGATCCTCTATGCTTTGTACGATCACATTGTGCTTGGTGATCGGGATGGTCACGCCCGTAATGTCGATTTCCTGAAAACTATCCTTCCCCAGGTTTTTCTGCTCTACATTTCCCGTGATCGCCACCATCGGAACAGAATCCATATATGCAGTCGCGATCCCTGTTACAAGGTTGGTCGCCCCCGGGCCGCTCGTCGCGATCACCACGCCGGGTTTCCCCGTTGCGCGCGCATATCCGTCCGCCGCATGCGCCGCGTGCTGCTCATGACAGGTCAGGATATGGTTGATCTCCGGGTAATGATAAAGCGCATCATAGATCGGTATGACGGTTCCGCCCGGAAATCCAAAAACCGTATCCACCTGCTGTTCCTTTAAACATTCCATTATGATCTGTGCGCCTGTCAATTTCACTACATTGTCCTCCAAATGTTCTTGATTATCTTACGGCGTTTTCTGCCGCCATACTTACCTAATAAAAAAGGCCTGCGCTTATTTGCGCAGGCCTTGAATTACTTTCTAACTCAGTCCTTACTCATGCCCCTCCGGCACAACCGCAATAAGCCTTATTCGCTCTGCCAATAATGACGAGGCTAATAAGGTTAATAAGGACGACGATGAAATTGTAAGATTGTTTATGATTCATTTTTCTTACTTCTTTCGTATTTATGCTATTTATGATAAAGCTCTACACACTTAATGTCAACATTTTTTTGTCAAATCAAACAAAATAATTGCAAAACACGCACATTTATATTAGAATAAATTGCGTACTGCTTCACTGCTTAGCATGGCTGTTGAATATATGCCTCCGTAGTTAAATGGATATAACAAGCCCCTCCTAAGTTTGTAAGAGGTGTTAACCAATTGAATAGGCCCCGGTAGCTCAGGGGAAAGAGCACTGCCCTCCTAAGGCAGGTGTCGGACGTTCGAATCGTCTCCGGGGTGCCATAAAAAACCGCATAACAGTGCGGGATTAGAGAGAAATACAAGCTAGTAATTGTCATATTACAGACTGGCATTTTTCATCCCAAAATGATCGTTTTTCACGCTAAGATTTTCCCGAAAAATGTCAAGTTTTGCTAATAAAACCACTCGACTATTTAGTCTTTGTTCCATCCTAAGAACGAATATCGCCTTTAAATGTAAGCATTCCATATCAAAAGTAAATACTCGCTTCTTCATTTTAACCACGCGCTTCCTGGACAATTTCTTAATTTTAATAAGAAGTCTGTTTTGTGTAATCTTTGCTAACAAAATGTTATTTGTGTTGGTATTTTGGATTGCTAACAGCCTCGCTCAAAAAATCTCTCAAAATTTCGTTTATGACCTCTGGATTC
>NZ_JAYFPU010000153.1:0-1654 GCF_034927525.1 Christensenella sp. | reverse complement strand
CTCGACAGCAATTTTAAGATATCTGGCGGTGGTATTCGTCTCACTGTGACCAAGGGCTTCCGACACAACCGGCAGCGGCGTTCCATTTGCCAGCATGCTGCTCGCCAGGCTGTGGCGGAACACATGCATTCCGTGCCTTTTGCCCGGAGGCACATGGATGTTGGCTGCTTTAAAGTACTTGGAAATAATGCTATTAAGATTGTTGTTTTTCCCGAATGCATCATATGGGGCGATGTGGCGCACAAATATGACTTTGCTGTCGGTTATGGGACGTCCGTTTTTCACATAGTCAATGAGCGCCCATCCAAGCTCATGGGAAAGCGGAAGGACAATCTCGTTGCCGGTTTTGCTTTGAATAAAACGGATTTCAGCCTCATCCCAGCGAATATTTTCAAAGCGCAGTTCGCGGATGTCGCCGACACGCAATCCAAGCCGGGCGGCAAGCAACAGGATTGCGTAATCGCGTTTTCCCTGCGGGTTTTCCCTGTCCACGGCATCCAGAATTGCCTGAATATCTTCCGGCGAGTATGCCGATGGGATTTTGGCTCTAGCTGGGACGCGCACCGAAGGGCAGAGCAATGACAAATCCGACGAGGTGACGCCGTCCGCAAACAGCAGGGGCAGAACAGAACGCAATACATAAAGATCAAAGGCAACAGTGGTCTTCGCCAGCGGCTCAAGCGTAAGGAAATACTCGCGCATATGAGCCGCTTCAATCGCTTCTATCCGCAGGTTCCGTGATTCCAAGAAGGATACGAATCTGCGTAGGTGTACGCTAAACTGCCGTCGTGTTCTCTCTGCTATGCGGTTTTGTGCGCAATATTTCTCCGCTGCTTCAAATATGCACTGGTATCGCCGGGGGAATATCTCCCGCTTAGTATGATTGCGACGCAATACATACCCATACCGCTGAAAATCGCAGAGCATACCGGCGGCGCGGTAATAGGTTTTTTGCGTTCTGGTAAGCGAGTTCCCATCGCTGATGCCGTAATGTTCGCGCAAAAACTGCGTCATCCACTCGGCGTCGGCAGTTACGATTCCTTTCTCATCGGCGTAACAGGCAAGCTGTCGCCAGACGTGCCGATAGTGCCGTAGGGTGTCAACGGTGTAATTTTGTGTCACCAGATACGATTCAAGTCTGTTGACAAGTGCTTGAACTGGTGATTGATTTGGGGTTAGTTGATTCATTTCGATACCTCCACAAAAATATTTCCCTTGATTGGGATGATATGAGTGTGGAATATTATGCAAAGAAAATCAATCAACCGTGAGAGCTAGAGCGTGCTATACAGCTAAAAATGCCAAGCAACTCAGCATAATGTTCTTCTTGTCATAATGGATACCGCAGGAGGAATTCACAAATGCTCCGGCTTCCCGGAGCTTGCGAATCAATTCCTGCACAGTTTCGATATCCTGGTACTGGCAGATGGGACTGACCAGCTCCACGCTGTAATTCCTGTCGGCGCTGATTTTTCTGCGGCCGTCTTTCTTTTGGCAATCAATACTGCCGTCGCTCATGACCTTCCATTTGCGCCGCTGGCTGTCACAGGCATAATAGGCATCGTAGAAGCTGCCCTCATATTCTTTTGTCGTGCCGAAATGTTCGGCAATCACCTCGGCGGCGCGGCTTCGTGTAATCCCGGTCATTTCAATT
>NZ_JAYFPU010000054.1:0-9894 GCF_034927525.1 Christensenella sp. | reverse complement strand
CGCTGCGATAACTATGGCAGGGGCGGTGCGCATGTGCCGCAAAACGTCGTGTTTACAACGGATATAAACGAGGACGCGCTGCGCAGGGATTTCACGGTCAACGCGCTGTATGCGGGCGAAGATGGGAACGTCCTCGACCCGACAAAAAGAGGCCTTGCGGCGCTGTGTGACAAAAAAATCGTGCAGGTGTGTGATGACACGCTCAGCGAGGATGCACTGCGTATTTTGCGAATGGTGCGTTTTAGTTGTCAACTTGGGTTTACAATAGAAGAGGAAACCTATGCGTGCGCCCAAAAATACGCGCACCAGCTTGCGGATATTTCGAAAGAGCGTATCCGCGACGAATTTACGAAAATACTTTTGTCCGACGCGGCATACGGTGTAAGCGGCGCCGTGCTGAAAGGCTTGTACCTGCTAAAAGACTTGGGAGCGTTCCGTTTTATCTTCCCGCGGCTTTTGGAGGGTGACGGCGTGAAGCAAAGCGCCACCTACCATGCGTACGACGTACTGGAGCACAGCCTTAGGACATGCGCATGTACGCCGCCCGACCTTGTGACGCGGCTTGCCGGACTGCTGCACGATATTGGAAAACCGGAAGCGCTCAGGCGCGGGGGCAGGATGTACGGGCACGAGCGGCTAGGCAGGGCGATGAGCGAAAATGCGGTCGCAGGCCTGCGGTACGAAAAAGCCGTCGCAGCGGCAGTGGGCGAGCTGGTGGAAAACCATATGTTCGACCTAAACAACACAGCGGGTAAAAAAGCGGTGGCACGTTTGATCACCAGGCTTGGAGAGCGGCAATTTTTGCGGCTCATCGACGTGCGTGAGGCAGATTTTGCCGGATCAGGCAAGGGAAATCCGGCACTCTCCGCACAAAAGTGGCGGGAGATATTAAAAGAGCTGCTCGATCAAAATGCGCCCATCGACAAAAAGAACCTTGCCATCAGCGGAAACGACCTGAAAAACGAGCTGGGCATACCGCAGGGAAAGCGGATAGGTATGCTGCTTTCGCAGCTGCACGAGTATGCGGTAAAAAAACCGTCTCAAAATAACTACAAAAGTTTGCTTAGATATGCTAAAATAGTAAATGCGCGTGACGGAGCGGAGGATGGGCGGCAATAAGGCCGCCAAACGACCCGTTGCAGTTGGAGGGAAACAAACGTGTTTGAACAGATCAGCATCAAAAACTTTTTAAACAGGGAACACATGGGCGAATACGCCGAAGTGGAATTTGATACGTATATCGACGATCGTGGAAAAGAGGAAGTGCAGGACGTGCGCCTCCCCATACACTATTACGAAGCGGGCGAAGGCGAGCCGCTCATTATGGTACACGGGATCGGGCAGTCGCTGTATACCTGGCGGAAAAACTTCCGCGAGCTTTCGGAGCATTTTCACGTATACGCGGTAGACCTGCCGGGTCATGGCTTTTCCGGCAAGCCGCAGATGAGCTATAGCATCGAAGAATTCGCGCTGACCATCGAAGCGTTTATGAACGTGATGGAACTGCCGGCCGCACATTTTTGTGCGTTTGGTGAAAGCGCTGTATATGTGCTCGATTTTGCGATACACAACCCCAAGCGGACGAAAAAGCTTGTGCTGGTCTCGCCGATGGTGTCGGTGGGCGCAAGCGCGGGACGGGGCAAAGGGCTGCAGTCGGCGCTCGGAACGACAGCAGGTAAAATGATGCTCAACCAAAGCGCGATACGCGCTACGCTTGAGGATTGCTACTTCGACCGTACGCTGGTGACGCCTGAAGTGGTGAACGAATATGCAGCAGGCCTGATGGATCGTGACTTTAAAGTTATTTCAAAGATGTGCATCGGGAATTTTATTGACGACGGGGTAGTGGCGAACGTGCATACCCTCAAAACCCCCATGCTTGTGGTGCTCGGCTCAGAAGACAAGATCACCGGCGGCGGCGACGGTGAGTTTTTGAAGCTGCCCATCGCGAACGGCAGCGTACTCACAGTGCGCAACTGCGGCTTTTTTGTGCACGAGGAGAAGCCGGAAAAAGTCAATGAAGCAGTCGTGAAATTTTGTTTGGCGCAAAAGCAGCCAATGACCGAGGAAGCATAAAAGGGCGGAAAGTAAAACATGATCAAATTTACGCTGGATGAACAGGCTTTTTTACCTGTACCCACTGTTTTTATTCAAAAATATATGTGCGACGCGCCCGCGGAATACGTGAAGGTGTTTCTTTATGGACTCTATCTGGCAAACGGCGGCGGACAGCTGGCGGAAACAGAGTTAGAGGACGAGCTTCATATGTCGTTTACGCAGATCGAAGCTGCGCTCAACTATTGGTGTCTAAAAGGCTTGATGGTCAAAAACGGTTCCCGGTACGAGCTCGTCGCCGGCAAACCGCGTGAGGAAGAAACCGGCAAAAAGAAACGCGCGCCGCTTTACGAAATGCAGAATTTCAATAATATGCTGCGCACGGTGCTAAACCGTGATTTAACCCCGAGCGAGCTCAATAGTATTTATGATTAGACGGATGGGTTCGGCCTGCCGCAGGAGGTCGTTTTGGTGCTGGTGGAATATTGCGCGCAGTCGCGCGGCAGCCGTATCAGCGTCGCGTATCTCGATAAGGTCGCGGAGGCGTGGAGTGCGGAAGGCATCAAAACCCTTGAGCAGGCGCAGCAAAAGATCGAAGAGCACAAGGCGGTGTCCGGCGGCGCGAACAAGCTGATGCGCCTGATGGGCCTGCACGGCAAATATCCGGGTAAGACCGAAATGGAACTATATAACAAATGGACGGAAAAATGGGGCTTTACCCACGAAGCCATTGAATATGTGATGAAGGACAGGGAGTTCTCAAAAGACCAGCCCTTCAAATATCTGGATGCGATCCTGCGCTCGCTGTACGACCAGGGGATCACCTCCTCCCGCAAAATAAGCGAGCATTTCAACGCACAGTCGCGCCGCAGGGATGCGATCAAGGAAATCCTCAAGGCGCTTGATTATTCGCGTATCAATGTAACGCCGCGTTACGAAAAATTTTACTGCGAGTGGGAACAGGCGGGCTTTTCACACCCGACGATCCTTCTTGCGTGTATGCAGTCTGCCAATATGGGCAGCCGCAAGTTCGAATCGGTGGATAGTCTCCTAAAGGAATGGGCGGCGCTTGGCCTCGAAAGCGAAGAAGATATCAAAAAGAACCTGCGCAAGCAAAACACGCTCGACCGTAAGATCAAGCAGGTGTACGATTGTGCGGGCGTCACCAAAGCGATCGCCGACGCCGACCGCAAAAGCTACATGCAGCTTACAAAAGAAAAGGGGCTTTCGCACGATGTGCTTTTGTACGCGGCGGAATTAAGCTCACTCTTTAACGATCCGCTTTCGTATATGCGCAAGGTGCTGGCTGCATGGGCGGAGGAAGGCGTAGATACGCTTGACAAGGCGAAAAAGCAGAACTTAAGCCGTGCGTTTGCCGATGCAAAAACGAAAAAGTCCTTTGAGCAGCACCAATATACGCAAGAGGATAAAAAGCAGCAGGAATTAAAAGAATATCGGGAAATGGAGCGGCTGTATGGCAAATAAAACCATAGGCGACCTTTTGGCCGATTTTGAGTTGAAACATGCGCGAAAAAGGCATGCAAATGAAAACAAGCGTGCAAAAAATAAAGAGATACAACAATTGGAAACAAAAAAACGCACGCTTCTTTTAAAAAAATTAGAGTGTGCTTTTTTAGTCGACGGATCTTCCGACGAGTACGATCAGGAGATTCAGGAGCTGGAGGAAACACAGAAAAAAATTGAACAGGAGCAGGGTATTTCTGTTGCGTACGATTGCGCGGTGTGCGAAGATACCGGGGTTGTAAACGGACAATATTGCAATTGCTTTTTGAAAGAGATTTATTGCCAGATTTTCCATGCGATCGATCCCGATACCCTAGCGATCAAAGATATGGATGTAACGATCTTTGATCATACAGAGGCGATCATAGATGATCTCACGCAGCTTGACTTAGTGAAAATAGCGTATGGCATCGGGGATCGATACATTTCGGATTTTCCGGCTACAAGAAAGCAAAACATGCTTATCTTAGGAAAGACAGGCTTGGGAAAAACATGGCTGTTGCACAATATGGCCGCAAAAGCGAATCGAAAGAAAATCGATACATGCCTGATCCGCTCAAACGCCTTGTTTGAAGCTTTTTTCAAGCATCGTATGGGAGAAGATATCCCGCTTGCGTTTTTGAAAAATGCAGACCTGCTGATGATCGACGATCTTGGAACAGAGCCGATTACGCAGAATGTGACGATAGAATATTTTTTTGATCTGCTGAATTACCGGCTGGAAGAAAAAAAGCATACGATCATTGCTACAAATATCGATGATCTGCAAAAAAGATATGACGACAGAATATACTCGAGGCTAAAAGACACCAGCAGATGTCTAACGCTTCGATTCAGCGGGCAAGACCTGCGACTGAAATAAAGAAGGTTAGGTACTTAACTATGCGCATCAGGATCCTAAAAGACGGTCCTTATGAAGTGAGCGGAGGTGTTCCGCTCAAAAAAATGGTGATCGGCGCGAACGAACAGGGCGATTCTACGCACTGGATCGAAGGCGAATACATCAAAACAGGACAGACCTACCGGCTGTGCCGCTGTGGGCAGTCCAAGCACATGCCGTTTTGCGACGGCAGCCACGCACACGGGTTTGACGGGACACAAACGGCAGACTGTGGGCCGTACGAGGAAGCGGCGATCCGCTATCAGGGCGACGGCATGGAGCTTCTCGATCAGGAAGAGCTGTGCGCGGTCGCGCGTTTTTGCGACGTTGCCGGCAGCATCTGGAACCTGATCAACGACAAGGATAATCTGGAGATCGCTGTGCAGCAGGCGTGTGATTGCCCGTCGGGCAGGCTGACGATCATCACGGACGACGGGACGCGGGTCGAGCCGGAACTCGAGCCCGAGATCGCGCTCATATGCGACGAACCGGAGGGCAAAATGGGGCCTATCTGGGTGCGCGGCGGCATCGAGATCGAGCTGGAGGACGGGACGATATACGAAAAACGCAACCGGGTCACACTGTGCCGTTGCGGGCAGTCCCAAAACAAGCCTTTTTGCGACGCGATGCACATGGAACTGGAGGATGAATAAAAAAGAGGCTGCACATGCAGCCTCTCTTATTATTTCCAACTTACCTTATGTGATGAATAAAATTCCTTCAACTCCGCTTTGAGCGGGTCGGGCAGGTTGTGCCAGCGCATCCCGCGGATCGCGCCTTCAAGGCCGCACAGCCTGTTATAGCATGCCGCCGGGTCGATCGCTTGTATCCGCAGCCATGCGTCGCGGCTGCCCACAGAACGCAATTCCTCCGCCGTATGAATGCCAACGTCATTCAGCTGCTGTGCTACCACAGCGCCGATGTTCGGCAGGTCGCTCAGTACGCCCATCCTCTTGCCCCCTAAACCAATTTATGCTTTAATTGCTCAATAACGGTCTCATTCAGTCCTGCCTGCAGCAGGTACTTTTCCACCGTCTTATAATGCTCTTTCATATAGTCCATCAGCTTTTGCATAAAAGTGGGTTTTGACTGGAACACAAAATCCGGCACTTCGATTCCCGCTGCCTGCACCATCTTTTTTTGCTGCACAAAAACAGGCTGCATATATTCTTCCGTCACGCTGTAATCCGCAATGATAACGTCGTCGCTCACGCCGACAAGCTTTAGCAGCAGCATGGTGATGATGCCGGTGCGGTCTTTTCCGGCGGTGCAGTGGTAAAGGGCACAGCCTTCGCATTCCGCCAGCTTGCGCAGTACGGCGGCAAATGTTGTCTTGCTGTTTTCAATCAGTCGTATATACATTTCAGACATATCGCTTGGCATCTTGCCCTGCAAAAAAGAAGACTGGATATTGTCAAGCAAAGGGAAATTTACGTATTCCATCGCCTGATGGTCGATCGCGTCCGGGTTGCGTTGTGTTTCCGTTTCCGCGCGCAGGTCGATCACCAGCCGCACACCGTAATCATATAAAAACTTCCTGTCGTCTGCGCTTAAATTCGCTAGGCTGTCGGCACGCAAAAACGATTTGCATTTTGTCGTCTTGTCCTCGTCTGCGGGATAACCGCCCAAATCGCGTACGTTGTACGCCCCCGAAAGCGACAGGGGTTGGGATATAAAACTCATGGCGCTTGTCCTCCTTGCCGTGCTATAATAATGCATCATGGGATATTATTTGTGTTATTTACTGGCCATCAATATCATTGCCTTTGTGGCATGCTTTATAGATAAACGTGCCGCACGCAGGTCTAAACGCCGAATCAGTGAACAAACGCTATTTTTGCTGTCCGCGTTTGGCGGGGCGTTCGGCTTCCTCGTCGGCATGTTTGTATTCCGTCACAAAACAAAGCATCTGAGCTTTCGCATCATGATCCCGCTGTTTTGCGCGATATGGATCGTAGGCACCGCGCTGGTCGTTAAATATTGCCTGTAACCCGCTGTTTTTTGGTTGTTACCTTCTGCGCGAAAGAAGGAACAGGCGCAGGAAGGAAAGAAAGGATGCAAGCATAGCGGCGACATATGTCATAGCAGCCGCGCTGAGCATCTTTTTTGCTTCGCCCTGCTCTTGTACGGTCAATACACCGGAGGCCTGGATATTTTCCATAGCCCGCTTAGAGGCGTTGAACTCCACAGGCAGCGTGATCAGCTGGAAGATCACGACCGCAAAATACACCCACGCGCCGATATCCACCAGCACGCCCATGTTCTCACGGAACAAAAGACCGATCAAAATCAGCGGAAACGCAAGGCTTGTAGCGACGTTGACCACAGGCACGATCGCGTTGCGCACGCGCATAGGGCCGTACTTTTTGAAGCGCTGCAGCACATGGCCACACTCGTGCGCGGCGATGGATACAGCGGCGACACTGTGCTTGTTGTATACGCCTTCTGAAAGGCTCACCGTATTGTTGCGCGGGTCAAAGTGGTCGGTCATCTGGCCCTGCACCGCCTGTACGCGCACGCCGTCAATGTTGTTCTGCGTCAGCATCGTCTGGGCAAATTCCCGTCCCGTAACGCCGCTCTGCGCGGGGATTTCTGAATATTTTTTGTAGGCAGAGCTGACTCTTGCCTGCGCCCAGATCGTGATGATGAACGCGGGAATGAGGATCAGCCATGTCCAGTCAAACCATAACAAAAATGGCATTTTGTTTTCTCCTTTTATTTTGTCGGCAGGGGCCGTCGGACCCGCTGCCGTCATTATAACATCTTTTCATGAACCATATATGATATATAAACAAAAAGCAATGGGCGGGAAGCATCAGGCCTTCAGGGAATCAAGAAACAGCCGCAGACTCGTCTCAATAAATGTTTCCTCGTCCATATCGGCAACACAAAGATAACCGCGCCCGGTAACGCCCAGCATATGAAAAAACCCCGTCAGGCTGAATACGGCGGAATACATGAGGTAGGCAAGCCCGATGTCGCTTCGGATGCTGCCGTCCTCCTGTCCCTGCTCAAACAAAGTGCCGATGGAGGCAAACATCTGTTGGTCAAAGGTAAAATACCGGTCGCGGTACACAAGCGCCATGCCCTCGCTCGCCTGCTTGACCGCGCCCGTCATGCCCATCAGCTTGAGCAGGCCGGGCTGTTCGCGGTAAAATTTGTAAAAGCCAAAGTAAGCCCGCTCGAGGCGCTCAAATCCTGTGCCGCCAGCATCTTTTAAGGAACGCTCCACGGTCTGCCACAGCTCCTTGTAGCCAGACAGAATGACAGCGTAAAAGAGGTCTTCCTTGCAAACAAAATATTGGTATAGCGTGCGCTTGGTAAAGCCGGTCTGCTCCGAAAGCATATTCATGGATGTCTGCTCAAACCCGTGTTCGCAGAACAACTGCCGCGCTTTTTCAACGATCGCCGCTTCTTTTTGCAGCTTTCCGGCCTCCCGCTTGGATAATTGCATGAAAAATGTCCCTTCCTGTTGACAAATTAGTATACCGTAAGTATACTAATTTGTACACCGTCGGTATACTTATCAGTATAAGGGAGCGGCGGACAAAGTCAACAGAAAAAAGGAGAGCTTTTTCATGAAAATAAACGATAAGGTGATCATGCTCGACGCGTCGAAGGGCGGTCACTGCTTTTTGGTGAAGGACGACGCGCTTGCGCTTATCGATACAGGCCTGCCATTCGTGCGTAAAAAACTGTTTGCAGAACTGGAATCCCTGGGCGTCTCGCCCACAGACATCAAAAACATCCTGCTCACGCACCACGACAGCGACCACATAGGCAACCTTTATGCCTTGCAGCAGGCGACAGGGGCGATCGTCTGGGCGCACGAAAAAGACATCCCTTACATCACCGGGGAAATACCGCGTCCGGGCAAAAAGAAATATATTGCGAAGTTACTGCTGAAGCAGCGGGTGGGCGGTATCCGGCCGTACGACAAAACGATGCGCGTGGGAAATATCCATATCATTGAAACCCCGGGGCACACGCCCGGCCATGTATGTATGCTGCATAATAAGGTGCTGTTCACAGGCGATCTGGTCGAACGAAAAAAGGGCAGGATCGTCGCTTATCCTGCCGGATGGAACTGGAATACGCAAATGCTGGAAGAATCGGTTACGTCCCTAAAGCAAGTCGATTACGAATGGCTGTGCATGGCGCACAGCAAGCCGTGTCGGCAGAGAATCGAACCCTAGCCGATGGGCACGAACGTTGGCTTCATATCCTCAAACGTACAGATATATTTTGCGCCGCTGCTCCTTAGCAGCTCGCGCGCTTCTTTGAAGTTGTGTCCGATCACGTCCGCGCTGTGTGCGTCGCTGCCAATGGTCACGACTTCGCCGCCGAGCTCAAAAAAGCGCTTGATGATGGTCGGGTGCGGCGTCGGGTAGCCGTGGATGTAATAGTTGCTCGTGTTCACTTCAATGCCATGCCCCTTGCGGATGGCGGTCAGCAGGATATCGTCTATCAGGTCGGGGAAATCATTGTACTGGAAGGGCGCGTCGCCGGGCTGCAAATCGCAGCGGTCTAAATACTTGTCGATGTAGCCGATGTGCGCGATCACGCAATACTCCCCTTTGAAATTTTGCAGATTGCTGAGCATTTCGCTCAAATACGCTTCCTGCGCCTGACGCAGCGTGCGTCCGGGGAACAAGTCGCCGAAAAACGGGTCTTCGCCCTGCGCCGTATGCTGCGAAGCGATCACAAAATCAAACCCGCGTCCGGAAATGTCGTCCGCGATGCGATCGAGCCAGTCAGGCAGAAGCGCGGCTTCAACACCTGCGCGTATTTTTATTTCGGGCACAGCGGCGCGTGTTTTTGCAAGCTCGCTGAAGTAAAGGTCAAAATCAAAATCAGGCTTGGATTCCTCGTACGGATAGCCAAGCTCGTGGTGCTCGGTAAAGCAGATGTCCGTAAAGCCCTTGTCGCGCGCGGCCTGCGCACAAGCGAGCATGCTGTCGTGTCCGTCGAACGACACGGTGGAATGGATGTGGTAATCAAACATACATAAGCCTCTTTTCCAATATTTCGCAATACCATTATCATATACCATCCGGGGGCGGGAGTTCAAGCCGCACAGCGGTTTTATTCGCACAGGAAATGTGCTATACTATACTGTATTTATTTTTAATGTTAGTGTTGAGGGATGTTATGCAAAACAAGTCAAAGGTACGGTATTTGTGCGAGGCCAGCCTGATTGCCGCGCTTTATGCGGCACTGACGCTGCTTTTAGCGCCACTGAGCTACGGGCCGGTGCAGGTGCGCGTTTCAGAGGCGCTGTGTGTGCTTCCGTTTTTTACGCCCGCGGCGGTGCCCGGGCTGTTCATCGGGTGCATGCTCGCCAATCTTTATACCGCAGGCCTCGGCGTCATGGATATCGTGGTCGGCAGTCTGGCCACGCTTCTCGCCGCAACACTCACATGGCTGATCCGCAA
>NZ_JAYFPU010000004.1:0-2680 GCF_034927525.1 Christensenella sp. | reverse complement strand
ACAAGGCGGAATATATCCTTGTATTCAAAGGATCTGAGCCGGCACTGCCTTATATGGAGCAGATCGAAAGCATGGAAAAGGTGTTTGAAACAAAGGCGGGATTTGTCGCAAAAGTGAAATAGCCAAGTGTCGCAAAATATGCTAAAATAACGGTGTGTTCGTAAGAGAGAATACAGACGGAGACAATATGAAGGATTTATTGATTTTTATACCTGCGCATAATGAGCAGGACAATATCGAAAAGGTTGCTTGTGACTTGCGTGAGCACTGTTCTGCATATGATTTCGTTGTGATTGACGACGGATCGACGGATGATACGGTGCGCATATGCAAGGAGAACGATATTCCAGTCATGCCGCTGCCTGTGAACCTGGGGCTTGACGGTGTGTTTCAGACTGGGAATAAATACGCCTACCTGAACGGATATGAGCGGACGGTACAGTTTGATGGCGACGGACAGCACAGCGCAAAATATATCGCGGCGTTGATGCAGAAGATGGATGAAGGATATGACATCGTCGTGGGTTCGCGGTTTGTAAGCGAGAAAAAACCGGGCGGCCTCCGTATGATGGGTTCGCGCATCATAAGCGGAGCTTTCAAACTGACGACAGGGCAGAGGCTCAACGATCCGACCTCGGGTATGCGCCTCATTGACCGCAAAGTGATGAAGCAGGTGGCCTATGACCCCAATTGTGGCGAGGAGCCGGATACCTGGGCATATTTTGTGCGCAAAGGCGCAAAGCTTACGGAAGTGCAGGTGGAGATGAGCGAGCGTGAGGCAGGACAGAGCTACCTGACCTTCGGACGTTCTATTGCATACATGTTCCGCATGATGGTTTCTATGATCTTCATCAACCTGTTCCGCGGCGGGAGGGAAAAATAATGGCGCCTATCTTAAGAGCTGTATTAATCATTATTTCCATATTGGTGCTTGTATATGTCCTCAATAAAATCAGAAAAGCAAAGCTGAATATTCCGGATTCTATATTCTGGATCGTATTTGCTATTCTGCTGCTGATTCTGAGTGTTTTTCCACAGATCGCTTTTTTCTTTGCGGATATACTGGGGATCGAGTCTCCGTTCAACTTTATTATGTTGTTCTTTGTGGGGCTGTTTATTATCAAAATGTTTTTGATGACGATCAAGATATCAAACCTGACGGAAAAAAACAAAGCAATGGCGCAAAAAATTGCTTTTGAAGAGTTTTCCAAGCAGGAGAAAACGGATGAGTGAGTTTTCACACAGCTATGCTGTCTGCGCTTACAAGGAAAGCCCATATCTTAAGGAGTGCCTTGCGTCTTTAGCAGCGCAAAAAGAAGCTTCCCCCTTTTTTATTGCCACATCTACGCCGAACGTTTCCATGGAAGGGCTGGCAAAGGAGTTTGGCGTGCCTCTTTATGTGAGCGACAAGGAAAGCGGGATTGGGCGCGATTGGAACTTTGCGCTTTCGCACGTGGAGACGGATTTTGTGACGATCGCGCATCAGGACGACGTGTATTTGCCGGAGTATGGAAAAATGCTGCGGGAATATCATAGACGTGCCAAAGACCCCATTTTGTTTTTTACGGATTATGGCGAGCTGCGGGATGGGGAAACGGTGTATGAAACAAACCTTTTGAGGGTCAAACGAAAAATCAATAGCCTGATCCGGCCCAAAGCATTCTGGCACAGTAAATTTATGCGTAATCGTGCGCTTTCACTGGGAAATGCGATCTGTTGTCCATCCGTGTGTATCAACAGGAAGCGGTTTCCGGACTTTCGTTTTGGCGAAGAGATGGGGAGCAATCTTGACTGGGATGCGTGGAGTAGGCTGGCAAAGGAAAAAGGATCGTTTGTGTATATCCCGCAGCCGCTGATGCTGCACCGCATCCATGAGGGGTCGGAAACGACCAACCAGCTAGAGGATGGTAAACGGTTTGCGGAGGATTTCGAGATGTTCCGGCGCTATTGGCCTAAGCCTATCGCAAAAGTGCTTATGCGTAAATATGCGAGCAGTGCGGACAGCAATAAAATAAGTGAATAAAAAAGAAGCGCTGTCAGGCGCTTCTTTTTGTATGCAGCAAATTATTTTTTGCAGGCAAGCTTGCCGGAGCATGCTTCTGCAAACAACGCGATACCGCCGACGATCAGGTAGATCGCGAAGATCCATTCCATCGTGAACCATCCCGCGATCGGTGCGCAGATGATCAGGATACCGAGCACAAGGTTGATGATGCCGCTTGCAAGAATCCAGCCGGCACCGGGTTCGCCGGACTTTTTGAACGCGCCGTATGACGAGACCTGTGTGATACCGCCGAACAGTGCAAAGAAGCCGATAAAGAACGAGAACAGCGACAGCATGTTGAGGGCGCCAAACTCTGTGCCAAGCGACTGTGCAAGGATCAGCACGCCGAGAAGCGCAAAGATGATGCCGTTTGCAAGCGTCCAGCCGTTCCGGTATTCGGAAGCGGTTTTTGCATAGGCGACGACCTGGAATACACCATAGATAATAAAGCCAATGGTGATGAGATAGGCGATCCCAAGCCCCGCGATCAGCGGCGCCATGAAGATCAGTATACCCAGTACCACCATGCAGATCGCGATGATGATTCCGGCAGTTTTGTTCCCACCCGTCATTTTTTTCGCCATGTTGTTAAGGTTCATTCTGGATTTGGGCTGCTCGTCCTGCCCATTCTGTTCG
>NZ_JAYFPU010000308.1:0-4290 GCF_034927525.1 Christensenella sp. | reverse complement strand
CAAGGGGGTGGCTGTTTAATAGTGTTATCAGTATTATTGGTGTTTTCGGAAACGCGAGCATTGCGATGTCGATAGTGTCCTATCTACTCATGGGGGGGATGGTCCTGGGCGGATTGATTTGTGCTTTTTTTTGTTGGTGGTTCACCAAGCGCAAGGTAATGGTGAGTTATGATTGGATCTGGGGGATAGCATTATTTCTGGCAATCCTGATCCCTGTATCCATTGGAATATACTACTCTTACACCAGTGATTATCAGCCCCAAGGGCGTTATATTATTACTCTGCTGATTCCACTGCTCTATCTGATTACTTGGGGGTACATTTGGTTTCAGGAATGGATTAATGAGAAATCGATGTTTTTACAAAAGCATTGTCAGGTGCCAGTACAAGAAGGTCTGATGGGGATGGTGTCCTGTGTATCTTTTGTGGCATTGTGTGGCACACTGTTTAATTATTATCATGGATAAGGAATAGAAAATTTTAGATTACCTCTTGTGTATTGTATACAACAATTGTTATACTTATAAGAAGATATTAAGATTGGAGTGGAGAACAATGGAAATAAAGGTTATCGAAACAGAGAATCCGAAAAAAAAGCCCGATGAAGGGAACCTTCCCTTTGGAACATGCTTTACGGATCATATGTTTACAATGGAGTATACTGAAGGCCTGGGGTGGCACGACGCTCAAATCCTTCCCTATGGCCCTATCGCCCTTGAACCGGCCTGTAGTGTGTTTCACTATGCTCAGGAAGTCTTTGAGGGGCTAAAGGCCTATAAAACAGAGGATGGCAGCATTCAATTATTTCGCCCGACAGAAAATCTGGCGCGGATGAATCGGTCAAACGAACGGATGTGTATCCCTCAGATTGATGAGGCCTTTGTGTTGGATGCCCTGAAGCAGCTCGTTGCGCTGGAACAGGATTGGATCCCGACGGCACCTGGGACGTCCTTGTATATTCGCCCCTTTGTCTTTGCTACAGATCCCTATATTGGGGTACGTGTAAGTCAGACTTATAAATTCTTTATCATCCTATGTCCTGTGGGAGCTTACTACGAAACGGGCCTGAAGCCGGCGATGATGCATATTGAAAAGGTTTATGCCAGAACCGTGGTTGGTGGTACGGGAGAGGCTAAATGCGGGGGGAATTACGCTGGCAGCCTAGCTGCCAGTGCTAAAGCCCATGAAGCAGGCTACGAAGAAACACTGTGGCTGGACGGCGCGACCCGCCAGAATATTGAAGAGGTGGGATCGTGTAATGTGATGTTTAAAATTGATGGAAAATTTGTGACTCCAAAACTGACGGGCACTATTCTTCCAGGGATTACCCGCAAAAGCATCATTGAGCTTCTTAAAAGCTGGGGAGAAACTGTTGAGGAACGGATCATTTCCATTAAAGAGTTTGTCGAATTGTACCATCAGGGTAAGGTAGAGGAAGTTTTCGGCATGGGAACTGCGGCCGTAGTATCACCCATTGGCAGATTAAACTATGAGGGTGAAGATATGATTTTCAACAATGACGAAATTGGAGAATCGGCTCAAAAAATCTACGATACCCTCTGTGGGATTCAACGTGGCACCGAGGACGATACCTTTGGATGGATCGTTAAAGTTTGCTAAATCAACTAAAAAATGATTGATGTGAAAAAGCTATTGACAGGGGCGAAAGCCCCTGTTATAATAAATATCGCGTCACATCGAGAGGTACCGAAGCGGTCATAACGGGGCGGTCTTGAAAACCGTTAGGGTGCAAGCCCACGTGGGTTCGAATCCCACCCTCTCGGCCAGAATTTGTATGAGATTTCTAATAGGACAAATGCTGAGTTGTGAGGTCCAGATTAATTGGATTCGAACCCAGTGTGGGTCTGAGCCGTGAAGAAAACAATTGTGAATTGTTTTTAGGCGAATCCGTGAGGCGTATTAGCCGAAACGGGGTGATTACCGAAGGTAAGCACAATCCCACCCTCTTGGCCAGATTTCCTTTGACCGATATTATGGAATCTGTTATAATAAAGAAATGATGAACCATTCGAAATAGCAGGAATGGGGATTGTATTGATGGAGAAGTACTCAAGTGGCTATAAGAGGTGCCCCTGCTAAGGGTATAGGCCGTTAACGCGGTGCGTGGGTTCAAATCCCACCTTCTCCGCCATCGCCTTAAACACTGGGTTTCAATTGAATTGAAGCTCAGTTTTTTTATGCAAGAGACTCTCAATAAAAAACGAATTTATTAGAGAGAAAAAAGATGATTAGATAAAATAGAAAAATTATCACACGAAGCGCAGAAGGTAGGACTCTGTGCTTTTTTATTGTTCAGAAGCATTTTAATTGAAATGTGAGGGATAACAACGATTAGGTGTCATTCAATGAAAACGCTTGACTAAAAGAGAAAATTGTTTTACACTTTCCTTAAGTTACAGGAGTATTTAAAGGGGAATGAAATGGAAAAGAAAATATGGCAGTCCAATCTGACTAAAAATCCAAAGGATGCAGATGATTATTATATCAAGCGTGTGGATGCCATTATAGAAAATGCCGTGTATCGAAGGGCTTCAGACATCCATCTGGAGCCCTTTTCTGTTGATCGGATGCGGATTCGATACCGTATCGATGGAAAATTATGTGTAGTAGAAGAAGAGCCGTATCAATTTTTTGATAGATTGATTACGCGTATAAAGATCCTTTCAAAGTTGAATATTACGGAGTCTCGTTTACCCCAGGACGGTGCATTTCAGCACTGCTTTGGGGAGAAGCGGATTGATATTCGCGTCTCTACGATGCCAACAGAATATGGTGAAAACCTTGTTTTGCGCCTTTTGGGGTGTATGGACGGTCTGAATACACTTTCGGGGATTGGAATGCTGGGGGAGGATCAGCAGAGGTTACGGCGGATGCTGACTCATCAGTCTGGCCTCATTCTCTTCAATGGGATGACGGGGAGTGGGAAGACAACCACCTTATACGCGGTAATGTCACAGCTTAATGATTCGGGCGTTCATATGTTATCTATTGAAGATCCTGTGGAGATGAATATCCCGGGGGTTACTCAAATCCCGGTTAATCCGGAAATCGGCTTGACAATTCACGAAGTCCTTAAGTCGGTACTGCGTCAGGACCCGGATATTATTTGTGTTGGGGAGATTCGGGATGATGCTGTAGCCATGACTGCGGTGCGGGCAGCCTTAACGGGGCATTTGGTGCTGGCGACGCTCCATACCATGGATGCTTGGTCCTCCCGGGAACGGCTGCTTGATATGGGGGTTCCAGAGTATTTAATTCGGGCAGTGCTTCGGGGAGCGGTGTCCCAGCGCCTTTTAAGACGGCTGTGTCCTCACTGTAAGGAGGCCTATTTGGCTTCAGAAAAGGAGTGCCGCTACCTCAAGGGGAAAGGACCCTTGTCTTTGTATCGGGCAAAGGGGTGTGAGTACTGTGGAGGGTCAGGCTATTTGGGACGCATTGGGATTTTTGAATTGCTGGTAATTGATCCGAGTTTTTGGAAGATTGGAGAAGACTGTCAAGGAGGTGTACCTGGGGGACAAGGCATCCTTCGAAAGGCGGCCCGATCATTGATTATTCAAGGAGTCACCTCCCTGGAAGAGGGGGTGCGTTGCATTGCCGGATGAAGGGTATGCGAAGGTCTTTTGGTCCCACACCTCTTCTCGTGCCCTTGGGCTTTTTTGTCAGCAGCTACAAATGCTTTTAGGAGCCGGGATTGTACCGGTGGATGCCTTTAACATACTGGCAGCAGAACGGAGGGGCCGCCAATTAGGAGAAGATGCAAGGCAGGTAGCAGATAGAATACGCCAGGGAAATAGTTTGTCCGCCAGTGTGGCCTTTAGCCCCAAAAGCTTTCCGCCACTAGTTACAAATATGCTAAAGGCAGCAGAGCGTGGCGGTGGTTTAGATCGTGTTTTACAGGGGCTGACCGATTATTATGATAACCAGGCGGACCTCAAAAGCCGATTAATTCAGGCGTTGATTTATCCTATTATTGTCATTGTTGTAGCAGTGGCGGTGGGGGTTTTTCTGCTGACTACTGTTTTCCCGGCGATTATCGGGACGATTGTCTCACTGGATGGGGAGGTCCCGACACCAACCCGAATGCTTCTGGGGATGAGTGAATTTGTCTCCGAGGGATGGCCTGTTTTAATCTTATTAATGGGCGCTTTAGTGGGTGGCATCCTTGCCGCTCGTCACCACGAAGGTTTTGGGTTTTGGTGGGATCGATGGGTGCTTAAGCTTCCTGTTATCGGGCGGCTGATCTATTATATGCAGGGTCTTCGGTTGGCA
>NZ_JAYFPU010000315.1:0-3587 GCF_034927525.1 Christensenella sp. | reverse complement strand
AAAGCCCCTCGACGCCGGCGCATTCCACGGCGTGGCGCGCCGCGCGCTGGTCCGGGTCCAGGGCCGTGCACGCGAAACCGGCCAGACGCATCCGATACGGGAACACGCACAGCCCGGCGCCGACGTCGAGCAGGGTCGGCCGGCGTCCGGCAAAGGCGTCCGGCGGGAAGTGCGCCTCCACGAACGCGAGGATCCGCGCCACACGGCCGACATTGTCCGACCGCTGCGGGGGCAGGGTGTTTATGCGCTCGAAGGTCTGGCGCATGCCCTCGGGGCCGGTGTAGAGGCTGCGGACATAGTCCTCGCTGTAGAGCTCGCGCAGGTCGAGGTCGTGCACGGACAGGAAATGGCCGCAGACCGGGCAGCGGCGCACCTCCCGGTAATAGTTTCCGCCCCGGCTGAACGAGAAGAGGTTCTCCCCCGCGGGCGGGGCGTCGTAGACCAGGACCGTCTCCAGGCCGCCGCTCCCGCACAGGCACGCGGGGGACTTACGCGCCGGCAAGGCGGCGCTCCAGCTCTTCCAGGCGTTCCGTGGCGTCGAGCCATGTCACGATACGGAGTTTTTCCGATTCCACGTAGCGCTCGAACAGGGCTTCCCGGCCGTGCTCCACGAGCAGGATGAAAAACTGGTCGAGGCGGTTTTTCACCAGCACCGCCCGCAGGCCGAAACGCAGCAGGCGGCCGTTGAGGGAAGGGGTGGCGTAAAAGCCGAAGTCCTTGCGGGCCACGTCGTACTCGGCCCCGGCCTCGGTGAGCAGCGTCACCTGCTCGTCGGGATCGAGCAGGACGTGGGCGCAGTCGTGCATGACGATCTTCTCGTCGTGCCCGACCTCGAAGGCGCGCGGCGGTTCGTTTTGCTTAAGCTTCATGCCCAGTTCCAATCCTTGATGAGAAAGTCCTCGATCTTCCAGACGCCGTCCTTTCGCACCCAGATGTCGCGGTTGCGGAAGGGCTCGATCACCCGGAAGAAGTGTTCCCGGTCGATGCCGAGGAAACGGCACAGGGCGTCGATGTCCTCGTGCGGCGTTTCGTCGCCGCGCCCGGCGATGACGGCCACGGCCTGCTCCCGGGTCATGCGGCCGTTGCGGATCTCCAGGGAGAGGTTGTCGAAGGTGCGCGTGAATCCGAATTTGTACCACTTGAGGAAGTGGTGGATGGAAATGAAGTCGTCGTCGATGTCGGCGTAGTCGTAGTAGCCGGTTTTCGGCCCCTGCTCCCTGGACCGGAAGCCGCCCGCCTTGGCCGCGGCCAAGGTCGTCTCCGGGTCCCAGGGGAAATAGTAGCCGAGGAAGACCGCCGACACCCCCTTGGCCTCCAGCTCGACGTCGGAAGGGCCGCAATAGGGCGTGAGCTCCTTGGCGGTCAGGCCGTCGCCGACCCAGTCCGCGGCCACGGTGCCGTGGGTCACGCCATAGGTCCGCAGCCAGGCGGCGTCGAGCCTGAACCCGGTGTGCTCCTGGCTGGCCTCGCCGTACTCGAAGGCCGAGTTCTCGCCCCAGACCACGAGCGGAATGCCGAAGCGGGTGGCGATGCCCAGGGGAATGGCGAACAGGGCCATGTGCATGGGGATGGCCGTGTCGCCGTAGCGGACCAGGGAGCGGTACATGAACTTCCGCTCCACCAGGGGATTGACCTGGTAGTCGATGTGGTCCACCCCCAGGCGGACGAGGTTGTCCAGGTTGGCCTGGCCGAGGGTGGTGCGGGCCGGGGTCTTCCAGGTCACGGCCAGGGGGTTCAGGCCGTGCTCCAGGCATTTGAGCACCTGCCAGTGGCTGTCCTTGCCGCCGCTGACCGGGATGAGGCAGTCGTAGCCCCGGCTTTTGGACTTGGCCAGGGCCGCGACGTCGGCAAAGGCCCGCTCCCTGGCCGCCCAGTCGATGGCGGCGCGGGTCTGGTGCGAACGGCAGGCGTTGCACAGGCCCTGCGCGTCAAGCGCCAGGTTCGGCCGGGTGTCGGGCAGGACGCATCGGACGCAGTACTTCACCGGGCGCACTCCTCGAGAAAGATTTTCACGCACAGGAAATTGAACAGGAACTTGCTTTCGCTGTTGGTCAGGCGGTCCTTGGCGAAAAACGCCTCGACCGCCTCCTTGCGCACCAGGTCGAAGACCGGGCCCTGGTCGAGCAGCTCCTCGCGGACCTTCGCGTCGGCGACGTCCAGGAACGAGAAGACGGGCGCGTTGAAGCCGACCTTGCGCCGGCAGTCCAGGATGCGGTCCGGGACGATGCCGCGCATGGCGTCGCGCAACACCTTCTTGTTGTAGCCGTCCCGGATGAGGTGGCGGGTGGGGATGGACGCGCAGACGTCGAACAGCCCGCGGTCCAGAAACGGCGAGCGGTTCTCGATGGAATAGTACATGGCGTTGAGGTCGTCCTCGTGGAGGATGACCGGCACGGCCTCGTTGAACAGCTCGTTGCGCATGCGGTTGCGCAGCAGGCCGGGGCAATAGCGGGTTTCGGCGAACGCCTCGCAAAACGGCTCGGTCAGGTAGCCGGAGAAGCGCGCGGCGTCGAGGTAGATGTGCTCCCGCTGCCCGGGGTTTTTCACGAAGGCCAGGGGGTCCTGGAGCAGGGGGTTGCGGACGATGGGCTTGATGTGGCGGTTCCAGTTGGCCAGCGATTCCTCGAACAGGGCCGGGTCGCCGGCCACCTCGGCCAGGTACATGCCGTGGTGGTCGTAGTACCCCGTGAAAAGCTCGTCCGCGGCCGTGCCGCTGATGGCGATGCGGTAGCCGTGCTCCCGGATGCTCTCCATGAGCAGCCAGTGGGCGTAGTAGGTGATCGTGTACACCGGGGCGTCATGGTAGCGGATCAGCTCGCGCAGCCGGCCCAGGAAGCCGGCCGTGTTCACCGGGATGGCGGTGTGGCGCAGGCCCAGCGCGGCCACGGCGTGGTCCACCAGCTCCTGCTCGTCGTAGCGCTCGTCCGTGTTGACGATGGTGAACCCGTGCACGTCGTAGTCCAGGACCTTTTTCGCCACGGCGATGAGCGCGTTGGAGTCGATGCCGCCGCTCATGCAGAAGGCGAGGGGCACGTCGGCCCGCAGCCGCAGGCGCACGGAACGGATCAGGGCTTCCCGCGCCGCCTCCACCGCCTGGGCGTAGGACAGGGATTCGTCGATCTCCTGGCCGGGGGTCCAGTAGGCGCGGCATTCCCGGCCGCCGTCGGCCGTCAGGGTCAGGGCCGTGGCCCGGGGCAGCTCGGCGATCTCCGTGAAAAACGTCCGTTCCGTCTTGTAGAGCGCCTTGTAGCCGTTGACCAGGTAGCGGCGCAGGTGGGTCAGGTCGGGGGTGAAGGACCGCCCGGCCAGGGCCGCCAGGGCCTTGACCTCGGAGGCGAAATAGAGCCCGGTCGCGTCCTCGAAGAGGTAGAGCGGCTTCTCGCCGAAGCGGTCCCGCGACAGGACGAGGCGTCCCGAGCCTTCCTCGTAGCAGGCGAAGGCCCACATGCCCTCGCAGGCGTCGAGCCCGTCCACGCCCCGGCTCTCCAGGACGCGCAACAGGACCTCGGTGTCGCTGTCGGTGTCGAAACGGCGGCCTTCGGCCGCGAGCCGCCGGCGGACCTCGATGTAGTTGTAGATCTCGCCGT
>NZ_JAYFPU010000278.1:0-10907 GCF_034927525.1 Christensenella sp. | reverse complement strand
TGCGCTGCAGAAGGCGAACAAGACAGGCGACATCGAGCTTGTTTCCACAGACTTCACGGATTCGCTGATTGAAGACATGGAAAGCGGCACGCTTGACGCGATGTCCGGCGGACACTGGTGTGACCCGTTCTTCTCGTTCATGCTGGCCTATAACTCCGTTGCAGGAGCAGAGTGGGCACAGGAGCCTGTTGAGATCGTTATGGACATGATCTATGTAACGAGTGGTGAAGAAGCCAAAGCGTTCGACGAATGGTTCCGCGGAGATATCCTCCCCTATACGGCGGAAGAGATCCAGCAGCTGTCCGTTACATATAACCCGTCGCTGACAAAGGACGATTTTGTAAAAGCGGCACAGAGCCTGTCGTTGCAGGATGTTATGGAAAGACACGCTGACCTCAAGAAATAAGACAAGCCAGAAATCAAAAATGCAAAGACGCTTGTATCTGTCCGGGAGCTTTCCCGGACAGATAGCAGGCGGTTTCTGGAAAAGAAATAAACGTAGAAACGTAGGTAAAATCTTATGAAAAACAAAGTGAAAAGTTTAGTTTTACTGCTGGGTTTACTCGTTGTTACCTATCTGGTGTTCTTTATCCTGCAGCCTACGCGTTTCGGCAGTGCGGAAAGCTTGTTTATCCTGCTTCAGCAATGCCTGCTGCCATCCATAGCGGCGTGCGGTTTTTACTTCGTGCTCACGATGGGGCTGTTTGACTTCAGCATCGGCGCAAACATCATTTTGAGCGCGCTTGTGGCGTGTATGCTGTCTGTGCAGTTTGGCTTTGTGGGGCTTGTGGTCGGCGCGGTCCTAGTGGGGACGCTGGTAGGCGTGGCAAACGGATTTTTGTATCTGAAGTTCAAGATACCGTCCATCATTGCAACGGTAGGCCTGATGATCATTTACGAATGTATCGCAAGCTATCTGGCGGGCGGCAACAGCTATGTGTTGGCGGAAGAATACCGGATTTTGGGGCAGGCCCCGTGGAATATCATTATTGCGGTCATCGCGTTTGCGATCGCGATGTTCATCATCAAATTTACACGCACGGGCATTTATATCAAAGCAATCGGCAAAAATGAACCGATGGCGCAGAACATGGGCGTCAACGTTTCAAAATATAAAGTGATCGGTTTTATCCTCTGCGGCCTTTTTACAGGTATCACGGCGCTGCTGACGATCTGTTACAGCTCGACGGTCATCCCTGTGCAGGGCATGAGCAGCATGGCAAGAAACTTTACGCCCATCATGGGCTGCTTTATCGGTCTGGCGTTCAAAAAATATGTCAATCCTGTCATCTCGATCATCATCGGCGAGTTCATCATCGCGATGATCATCAGCGGCATCATGACGAACGGGCTTGACTCGACGCTGCAAAATACGATCATCGGCGTGATCTTGCTCGTGATCGTGGCGGCGATGGGCATTAAAAACAAAGGAAAGGCCGAAGTGGTGAAATAGCCGCTTCCCTATGGAGATAGGAGGAGAACAAAATGAGTAAAGAAATATTGTTGACAACTCAGGACCTTTCCAAAACGTTTGGTGCGACCAAAGCTGTAAAACAGGTTTCCTTTGAGGTATACAAAGGGGAGATACACGGACTCATTGGGGAGAATGGATCAGGGAAATCGACGATCACCAATATGGTCACCGGCATCCATACCGTGACCTCTGGCGAAATGTTTTTAGAAGGGCAGAAATACGCACCGAAGAATCAGCTTGATGCAAACAAGCACGGTGTGAGCATTATCGTACAGGAAATGAATACCATCGAAGACCTTACAGTGGCGGAAAATATCTTTTTCGGCAACGAGGAGCTTTTTATCAAAAATGGCGTTGTCGATTCTAAGCGGATGAACAAAAAGGCGCGGGAATATCTGGACGTCTTTGGGTTTGATACGATCAATCCGGCAGACGACGTTGCACATTATACCTTTGAAGAAAGAAAAATGATCGAGCTTGTGAAGGCGACGTACTTTGACCCAAGCCTGCTTGTGGTGGATGAAACGACGACGGCGCTTAGCCACGACGGGCGTGAAAAGCTGTATGAACTGATCCACCGCGTGAAAGCGCGCGGCGGTTCTGTGATTGTGATTTCGCATGACTTGCAGGAGGTACTGGAGCTTTGCGATTCCATCACCGTACTGCGCGATGGCGAGCACATCAAATCGTTCCCCGTCACAGACGAGGTATGCGAGGATGACCTGAAAAAGTATATGGTCGGCAGGGAGCTTTCCGGAAAGTATTACAGGGAAGACACGCACTCGAACATAAAGGGTGAGGTCGTGATGTCGCTTCGTGATATCAACGTGGAGGGCATGCTCAAAAACATCAACTTAGAGCTCCATAAGGGAGAGATCCTCGGCATCGGCGGTCTGACGGAATCGGGCATGCACGAGCTTGGCAAGGTGATGTTCGGCGCGCTTGAGACACAGACGGGCACGGTGAGCCTGCCGCAAAAGAATGTGGAGATCACGAACATTAAGACGGCGATCGTAAACGATGTGGCGTATGCTTCTAAAAACAGGGATCAGGAAGGCTTGATGATCAACGCGAGCATCTTAGACAACGTATGCCTGAGCAGCATGGACAAGCTACAGAAAAAAGGCTTTATTTCCCCCAAGCGGGAACGTTGGTTTACGAATGAATATGCAACGAAGATGAATGTGAAGATGGAAAACATCAGCCAGTTTGTATCGGCGCTATCCGGCGGTAATAAGCAAAAAGTGGTGCTTGCCAAGTGGCTGGGCAGGGATTCTGATATCCTTGTGCTCGACAGCCCGACGAGGGGTATCGACGTTATGGTCAAGGCTTCGATCTACGAGCTGATGCAGGAACTGGTCAAACAGGGCAAATCCATCGTAATGATTTCTGAGGAGATTCTTGAGCTCATCGGCATGTGCGACAGGCTCGTCATCCTAAAGGACGGCGGGATCACAGGCGAGCTGCTGCGCGAAGAGGGGCTTTCCGAAGAAAAAATCATTCACTATATGATCTAGGGGGGAAACATCATGAATAAAAAGATGTTACAAAGCGCTATTCCGTACCTGGGGCTTGTGATCGTCATTGTATTGTTTGCCGTGCTGACGCAGGGAAAATCTATGGACGGCTCCAACTGGAAGCTGATTATAGAACAGGCGCTTACACTGCTGATCTGCTCGGCCGGCGTTATGTTCGTCATGACGATGGGATCGCTTGACTTCTCGCAAGGGTCGATCGTAGGGCTCGCATGTTATGTGGCGGCGGTCGTTTCTACTGTCAGCATCCCGCTCGCGATCGTGGCGGCAGTCGGCGTGGGCGCGGGCATCGGGCTGTTGAATGGCGTGATGCATTCGAAGTTCAAGATACAATCGTTCATTGTCACCATGTGTACGATGTTCATTTTCAGGGGACTGATCGTGTTCTTTACAAGCAATTTCCGCGTGGAAACGCCTTACGCGATCTATGATTACGACAATCTTGTCGGAAAGTTCATCGTGGTGGCGGCGATCGTCGCAGTGGGCTTTATCGTATTCCGTTTCACGAAGCTGGGACGGCAGGTGCGGGCGATCGGCTCGGGAGAGATCGCGGCGACGTATTCCGGCGTGAATGTGAGTAGGGTGAAGGTGATCGCTTTTGTGATCGCGGGCGCCCTTGCGGGTGTGGCGGCATTCTTTGCGCTGGTACGTACCGGCTCTGCTACGGCCCAGACGGGCAACCTGACAGAAACAAATGTTATGATCGCGCTGGTGTTGGGCGGACTGTCCGTCTCCGGCGGCGCGAAATCCAACTATATGGCGGTCATCATCGGCGCAATGATGCTGACGTGCCTGACGAACGGGCTTGTCCTCATTGGGGCAGACCCGATCACGCAACAGCTGATCAAGGGCATCATCTTCCTGCTGTGCATCATCATTACGACAGACAGGAAAGGACTGATCAGTAAATAAAAAGAGACCTACGCTCCATACGTTTCTTATATACGTCCGGGCGGCGCGGTTTTGATAGGGCTGCGCCGCCAAAAGACGTATCGTAATCAGAATAAAACATGCGAAAGAAAGGAAATGTTGCAATGCAAACGCGAAACGATTTTAAGCACTTGTTGTCTCCGTTTACAATGGGGAAAGTGACCTTTAAGAACCGGTTTGTTTTCCTGCCCCACCATACTGGATATGCGATAGACGAGGGATATTTGGAAAACGGGCTGTTTTCGGACAGGAATGTAAGGCATTATGTAGAGCGCGCGAAGGGCGGCGCGGCTGCCGTAACGGTGAGCCAGAACGTCGACCCTAACAGCCAGATGTCCTTTAAATATGTATTGGGCTTTGAGCCAAGGAACAAGGATAATTTCAAACGGCTGGCAGACGAAGTACACGAATACGGGTGCAAAGCCATTACGCAGCTGAATCAGGGCGGCCACACGACACTGCTGAATCCTCCTCAGCTATTGGTCGCCCCGACGCAGATGAACGAGCCGTATTGTCATTTTAATACAAAAGAACTTGAAAAAGAAGATATGGAGCTGATCAAGGAATATTACATCAATTCCGCGGCGTGGCAAAAGGAGCTTGGGTGGGACGCGGTGGAACTCAAAATCGCGCATGACGGATTGCTGCGTACGTTTGTCTCCCCGTTTTTCAACCGCAGGGAGGACGAATACGGCGGCAGCTTTGAAAACCGTATGCGTTATCCGCTGGAAGTGATCGCGGGCATCCGCGAGGCGGTGGGGCCTGATTACCCGATTGGCATACGATTGTGCGTGGATGAATTTACCTGGTATGGATACTCGCTCGAATATGGCATGAAAATCGCCAAGGCTTTAGAAGAAGGCGGCGTTGATTATTTGAGCACGGACGCGGGCACGTTCAGCAGCTGGTATATGCAAATACCGCCATCGCCACTGCCGCTTGGATGGGCGGTCTATGAGAGCGCGGAGCTGAAGAAAAACGTGGATATCCCGATCACGGCCTTTGGACGCATCAACGACCCGGTACAGGCAGAAACGATCCTTGCGGAGGGCAACGCAGACCTGATCGGTATGTGCCGCCAACTGCTGTGCGATCCGGAAACGCCCAATAAAACGATGGAGGATCGGCTTGACGACATCCGTCACTGTATTGGCTGCAACGAAGGCTGTGTGGGTGTGGACGGCATTTATGTAGAGTGCATCCAGAACCCCGCTGTGAGCAGGGAAAAACATTTTGGCATCGACACGCTTGACACGGCGGAAGTAAAGAAAAAGATAATGGTGGTGGGCGCGGGCGTTGCGGGTCTGAAGGTAGCGGAGATCGCGGCAAAGCGCGGGCACAATGTGCAGGTATATGAAAAGGACGGCGTGGCGGGCGGACAGGTGCGTTTGGCGGAAAAACTGCCATACCGCAACGAGCTTGAGGAAGTGTACCGCTATTTGCGCATACAATTGCAGGAATTAGGCGTTGCTGTGCATTATGACACAGAAGTGGACGAAGCGCTGGTGGAGCAGCTAAGTCCTGAGGTACTGGTGGTGGCGACAGGATCAACACCGCTCATGCCTGAATTTGAGGGTCTCGAGACGGCGAAAATGGCTGTAATGGATGTGCACGAGGCGCTGCGGAATGTGGAAAAGATCGGTAACAATGTGTTAGTATACGACGATATTGGATTTTGGCAGGGCGGTGGCGTAGCGGACTATTGTCAGGCGCTGGGCGCACAGGTGACGGTGGTGACTCCGTCGGCAAGCGTGGGCGTTGATATTGAAAGCGGGCAGTTATACCTCCTTAACAAGCGACTTTATGAAAACGGTGCGGACATCATCGCAAACCACGCGATCCTTCGCTTTGAAGGCGCGGATGTGGTTTTGGAAAATGTCTATAACCACGAGGAAATGCGCCTTGCAGGCATGGATACGGTACTGATCGCGGGGCAAAGCAGATCAGAAAACGCGCTTTATAAAGCGTTTAAGGGCAAGCGGCCGGAGGTGTACTCCGCTGGCGACTGTGTGGCTCCGCGCGCGATTGAACAGGCGATTTTGGAAGCCGAAGTTCTGGCGCGCAGGATATGACGGGGGGGACGCATGATGAATATTATTGTATTTGTAAAGCAGGTACCGGATACCAGCGAAGTGAAAATAGACAGCAAAACAAACAATCTGGTACGCGAGGGTGTTCCCAGTATTATCAATCCTTATGACGAAAACGGTGTGGAAGCGGCGCTTGCGCTGCGCGACCGGATCGGCGGCAAGGTGACTGTTGTTTCTATGGGACCGATGCAGGCCAGTTCCACTCTGGAATATTGCCTTGCGATGGGCGCGGACGAAGCGGTGCTTGTATCCGACCGCCTGATTGGCGGGTCGGACACGCTGGCAACAGGTTATACGCTTTCCGAGGTGGCGAAAAAGATTGGCTATGACCTAATCGTGTGCGGAAACGAGGCGATCGACGGCTGCACGGGGCAGGTGGGGCCGATCATTGCAGAAAATTTGGATATCCCGCAGTTTACGTATGTGAGAGAAGTACAGGTAGAAGCCGACCGTGTAACGGTACAGCGCGAGGTAGGCAAAAACATCGAGTTTTATGAAGCGCAGCTGCCTGCGCTGGTATGTGTACTAAAGGGCGTCAATCAGCCAAGACGGCTTGGTCAAACGGACAAGGAAGTGAAGCTGCTCAGGGTGGCGGATTTAGACCTTGACCCGGCAAAGATCGGCAACGACGGATCGCCTACCAAGGTGGTGAACATCAAAATGTCGGACGCGCGCGCAAAAAGCTATGTGACGATCGACGATTCGCTGTCTGCTGAGGACAGGATCAAAATGATCATCAACGGTGGGATCGAGAAAAAAGAAAAGATCGATCTGTGGCGCGGCACGGCGGAGGCGCTTGCCGACCGGCTGATGGAGCATGCGGGCTTTAACAGGTATATTGTGTGAGGGAAAAAATATGATAGTTGTTGATAAAAATAAATGCGTGGGCTGCGGCCTGTGCACGGGAGCGTGTTCGTTCGGCGCGATAGCGATGGAGGGCAAACTGCCCGTCATCGGCGATACCTGTGTGTTTTGCGAGGAATGTGTGAAGGCGTGTCCTGTGCAGGCACTCACAAATGATAGTATCGCGGTCAGAAAACAGGATTTTGGGGCATATGCGGGCATGTGGGCGGTCATGGAAATGAACAATGAACGCGGACAACTGCAAAAGGTATCGCTTGAATTGTTGAGCGAAGCAAAGCGTTTGGCGGATATGCTTGGCGAGAAGGTTTCGGCAGTGCTTCTTTGCAGTGACGTGCCGGAAGATTTTGAGGAGAATGCGGCAGAGATCGGCTGCGATAATGTATATATTGTCAAAAACGATGTTCTGGAGCAATATGACACGGAACGCTATACAAGCGCGATCTGTGCGCTGGCACGGCAATACAAACCGGCAGGCATATTGTTTCCGGCGACGGAGAACGGCCGCGACCTTGCGCCGCGTGTTTCATGCAGGCTGCAGGTCGGGCTGACGGCAGACTGTACGGCGCTTGATATCGACGCGGAGCGGAATCTGGTGCAGATCAGGCCGACTTATGGCGGCAATATCATGGCCTCTATCATATCGCCCAACCACCGGCCGCAGCTTGCGTCTGTGAGACCGAATGTGCTGCTTGTAAATCATGCGGCAAAGCCTGCGGAAACGAAATTCACTTATGTGGATATGGAGATGGGCGTGCAGGATGGCAGGGTAAAGTTTTTGAAGGCAGTGGAAAAGGACAATGTGTTCCGTGATGTGGGGGAGGCGGGCATCGTCATCTCCGGCGGGTACGGGATTGGTGATGCGGAAAGCTTCCGCGTGCTGCAAAAGCTGGCGGTGAGGATGGATGCGGCAGTGGGCGCGACAAGAAAAGCGGTGGACGAGGGTTGGGCACCGTTTGACGTACAGGTCGGACAGACGGGCAAGACGGTTGCGCCCGAGTTGTATATCGCGTGTGGTATTTCCGGCGCGTTGCAGCACACCATTGGCATCAAGAACGCAAAGCACATCATTGCCATCAACGCAGACCCGGCGGCGCCGATCTTTGCGATGAGCGACGTTGCGATCATGGGCGACGCGGTGCAGGTGCTTTCAAAATTATGCGACAGGGTGGAAAAATACGGCAGGGATACGCTGCTTGCGGGTAAGGAGTAAAACATATGTTCAGATATAGTTATGACGCGCTGGTGTATTGCGGGGAACCGATCAAAACGAGCATCGAGCGCGTAGCAAAATACGGATATGATGCGATCGAGATGCTTGGCGAGCCGGACAATTTCGATATTACGGAAGTAAACCGGTTGTGTGAGGACAACGGGATCAAGGTTTCTTCTACCTGCTCGATCTTTACGCCGCAGCGCGATTTGGTGCATCCGGATTATAAGGTGCGCAATCATGCAAAGGATTATGTGCGGCAGGTGATCGACTTTACCGCGGCACTGGGTGGCGAGAAGGTGATCGTCGCGCCGACGGCGTGCTCGAAGGTCGCGCCTGTCGCTGATATTGAAGACGAACTTAACTGGGTAGTGGAAAATGTGCGCGAGTGTGCGGAATATGCAAGCAAATGCGGTATTACGATCTGTATTGAATCGTGGAACAGGTACGAGACGTATATCGCGCACAGCCTGTCACGCGTGCATGCGCTAGTCAAGCGCATCGATATGCCTAACGTAGGCGTGATGGGCGACACCTTCCACATGAACATCGAGGAAGCGGACATGGCGCAGTCGCTGCGAACATACGGGAAAGACCTTGTGCATATCCACTTGGCGGATAGCAACCGTGCTGCGCCGGGCGCGGGACATATCGACTTTGAACCGATCATAAAGGCGCTGATGGACATCGGCTATGACGGATATCTGACGTTCGAACTGCTTCCGGCGGGTGCAGACCCCTTTGCGGTGATGGCGCAGGGCGGCTGTGATGAATTCTATGACAAGTATACAAAAATGGCGATCGATACCATCAAAGCGGTGGAGCAAAAATTGACCATATAAGCTGAGTGAATAAGAATGAATAAACTTTCATTCGGCGCATATAAAATGAAAAAAATGTGGAGGAGAAAAAATGAACAAGGTAGTGATCATTGGTGCTGGCAGCGCGATGTTCGCCAAGAAGCTGATTGGGGATTTGCTTCTTTACGACGATATCAATATTGACAATATTTCGCTTGTGGACATCAACTTGGAAAAGCTGGAAGTAATGGAAAAAGTTGCAAAACAACTTTGCAAACAGGCAGGCAAGGATGTTATAATTAAAGCGACAGAAAAGCGCCGTGAAGTGCTTGCCGACGCTACTTATGTAATCAATACCATCAATGTCGGCGGGTGGGAGCAATACAAGCTGGACCTTGAAATACCAGACAAGTACGGCGTGCACCAGGCGATCGGCGATATCATCGGGCCGGGCGGAATGTTCCGTTTCTTGCGGGCGTATCCGGAGATCCTCGCAATCTGTCGTGATATGGAAGAATTGTGCCCGGATGCATATTTATTCAATTATACGAATCCGATGGCTCCGCTGTGTTTAGCGCTTAGCAAGGCAACGCCGATCAAGGTATTCGGCTTCTGCCACAATGTACAGAGCACGGCGCTTCAATTGTCGGCGTACTTAGAAGTACCGCGCGAGAATGTGTCGTTCTGGGCGGCGGGCATCAACCATATGGATTGGTTCTTGCAATATAAGGTAGACGGGAAGGACGCGTACCCTGAGCTTTTCAGGCGGGCGGAGAAGGTGGAAGATATCATCAAAATGGCCGACCGCGAGCCCGATTATATCACGATGGGTGTGCGGCTGGTTGACATCGTCCGGTTTAAGATGATGCAGAATTTTGGCTATTTTGTATCGGAGTCGCCCTTCCATATGTCGGAATATGTGCCGTATTTCCGCAAGAACGAACAGGTGATCCGTGACCTGCAGGTGGATAGAAGATGGTGGCTCGACCACGAGATGGCGGCGGATGATTATTTTGAAGAATTGAAGGAGATGCTTGCGCAGGGCGAGGATATCCCGATGGATAAAACGTTTGAATATGCGCCGGAAATTATACACGCGAACCTGACGGGCAAGCCGTTCCGGGCGAACCTTAACGTGAAGAATACAGGGCTCATCGAGAACCTGCCCAAAAACAGCGTCGTGGAGGTGCCGTGTTACGCGGATAGCGAGGGCATCCATCCGTGTTATGTGGGCGAGCTGCCGGAGGCGCTGGCGGCGCTCAACGTATCGAATATCAACGTACACGTGCTGATGGCGAAGGCTGCGAACGAAAAGAAACTGCAATACATCTATGAAGGCATCAAGCTAGATCCGCTGACGGCAGCGATGCTCAATCTGGATCAGATCAATGAAATGGTAGGCGAGCTGATCGACGCAAATAAGGAATATATTGCTGATTTTAGGTAATGGAAAAAGAACCGGTTTTCCCTTTGTGCGGATGACGGTAATCGCTGACAGGCGGGGGTAGACTCTTGAAAACACAGGCTGCGGAGACAACTAATTTTAAATACAGGGCATTACGCGACTGGCTTGTTGAGAACATCGATAAGGGACACTTTGCGTATGGGGACAAGCTGCCGTCGGAGAATATGCTGTGCAGCAAGTTTTCGGTGAGCAGGCAGACCGTCAGAAAGGCGCTTGACGAGCTTGAAGATTTGGGCGCGATCGAGCGGCGCAAGGGCAGCGGCTCGTACGTCAAAAAGCAGATACTGAAACCGAAAAACAATACGGTAGGCGTTTGTATGAGCTTTCTTGACAATTACATCTTTCCGGAGGTGCTCTCGGGCATTGAAGGCGTGCTGAGCGGGGCAGGCTACGGGATCGACCTTGGGTTTGGGCACAACCGTGTGGAAAACGAGGCCAAGTTTCTGGAACGCATGATCGAGTCCAATGTTTCGGGGCTTATTGTGGAGGGCGTCAAATCTGCGCTGCCGAACCCGAACATCAAGTATTATAAAGCGCTT
>NZ_JAYFPU010000045.1:0-4286 GCF_034927525.1 Christensenella sp. | reverse complement strand
TTTGACACAGCAGACATGGAAAAGCTGTGGGCGGTGCCGGACGGCGACAAATGCGCGGCAAACCAGGTGCTGTATCACCTTGGGTCGCGCGGCATTGAATACGACTTGCTGCCGTGGCTTATGGAGCGCGGCGTACCGGTCATGGCCTATTGTCCGGTCGCGCAGGCAGGCTCGCTGCAAAGAAAGTTGCTTGCTGATAAGGGGCTGAATGCGATCGCACAGGCGCACAACGTTTCCGTGTTTCAGGTTATGCTTGCGTTTGTACTGCGGCAGGAACAGGTCATCGCGATCCCCAAAGCGGCGCAAAGTGCGCATACGCGTGAAAATGCGCTGGCGGCAGAGCTTGTGCTGAGCGAAGAAGAATGGACGGCGATTGACCGCGCGTTCCCCGCGCCGACGCATAAAGTTTCTTTGGATATCCAATAAAACAAAAAGACGGTATGCCTTTAAGGCATACCGTCTTTTATAGTCGTTCCTACAAATGCTTTTCCTTGACCGTACCATTGCGGTAAGCGGTCAAAAGCGCGTTCAGGTCGTCAATATCAGCCTGCAGCTCGCGCCCGACATCCGTTTCGCCAACAGTGATGCGTGTCTGTGCCGTATCAAATACCACATAAGTGGAAAGGATATCCTTGTTGTGTTGGATCGCGTCGACCAGTCCGGAAAAGGGCTCGTGGGACACAAGGCGGATGCCGTACGAGCTGTAAAACATCGTATAGCCGGCAATGCCTGTCTGCGTTTGGTATGCGCGGCAAAACCCACCGTCAATGACGATCATCTTGCCGCCGCCGCGCACGGGAAACTCGCCGTCCTTAAAGCGCACAGGCACATGGCCGTTCACGATGTGTGAATACTGGTCTGTCAGCCCAAACTCCTGCAATATTTTTTCGCACATCTCCTGGCTTTCCACGTGCTTATAATACGGGTCTTTTTCTTCCTTCCAGGCGTCCTTGTCATCAATGAACATGCGCTCGAAGGTGGCGATCTTACTGCGTCCAAAAAGCGGGGAACGCCTGCCGCACCACAAATACCACAGGAAGTCCTGTCCATATTTGCGGATATCAGACCCGTCCTGCCCATAATATCCCTGCCGCGCGAGCGCATCCGCATAATCCATAAATTCTTTACCGCTTCGCGGCGTTTTGCCAAAGGTCAGTGCGTAAAAGTCGCCTTCCTCCGTCATGGGGATGCAGCCGTGGAACAGCAGAGTGCCGTTGAATACCTTGTATAAACTGCCCTGTGAAAAGAGGAATTTTACGTGCCGCTGCAGCTTTTCACTCTGTGCAAAAGAGGAGATCAGCTGCGTGACGACGTCTGCTTCCTCGCTCGTCAACTCGTAAGGATTCTTAGGATCGATGGTAGGGAAGTCGCTGTCATTGAGGGCGTAGCGCTGCCCGCCTACAGGCACGCTCATGTCCTTAAAATCGATTTTATCGAGAAGCAGCCGGTCTTCCATATTGAATTCCGGATGCCGCAGGATCGCCTGCCCCTCCAGCTTGAACTGGATGATGGCGATCGCCTTGTGCATGTGATCAAGAAGGTCGGTGTCGTCCGTATATGTTTGCTGCGCAAACAGGGCAAGCGGACGCAAGTTGATGCCGTACGCGTTTTCCACAAAGTCGATGTTGGAATATTTTGTGCTGATGTTTAGGACGCACGCGATGCACGCCGCGCTTCCGGCTGCCGCGCCCATCCAGAGGATGTCGTGGTTTCCCCACTGGATGTCCACCGAATGATGGTTCATCAGCTTATCGAGGATCACGTCTGCGTGCGGGCCGCGGTCAAACACGTCGCCCACAACGTGCAGCCGGTCGACGACCAACCGCTTGATCACGCCTGTAAGGGCGGTGATAAACGCATCCGCACGGTCAACATCGAGGATGGTCTTAACGATGTTTTCATAATAATTCTGCTTGTTTCTATCCGCGCTGTCCGTGTGCAAAAGCTCGTCTATGATATACGAAAAATCCTGCGGGCACGCTTTACGCACCTTGGAACGGGTATACTTGGAGGCGCACAGGCGGCACACGTCGATCAGCCGGTAAAGCGTGATGCGGTACCACTCATACATATCCTTTTCGTTTTGTTTGATTTCTTCCAATTTGCGTTCGGGATAATAGATCAGCGTGCACAGCTCGGTACGCACGGCGGACGACAGGCTTTTTTCAAACAGGATGTCCACCTTCTCGCGGATCACGCCCGAAGCATTGTTTAAAATATGTGTGAAGGCTTCCGCCTCGCCGTGGATGTCGCTTACAAAATGCTCGGTTCCCTTGGGCAGGTTGAGGATGGCCTGCAGGTTGATGATCTCGGTACACGCCGACTGGATCGTCGGGTATTGCTCTGACAGAAGTTCCAAATACTTACTATTTGTTCGCGTCATTTTCTCACCTTTCTTAAGACCGGCGGAACGTGAAAGTTAAGTTGTTTAGCTAAGAACAGTTTACCGTATTTTTGCGAAAAAAGAAACTGTTTATGGTATAATAGAAAAAAATTGTAAGCGGAGAAAATAGCATGGAACTGAAAAACGGCGGTATCTTGCTGTTCGATGGCGCAATGGGGACATACCTCGCGGCGAAGTACGAAGACAGCATAGCGCGGTGCGAATTATCTAATATACAGCATCCGGAGCGCGTCACACAAGCGCACAGGGAATACATTGCGGCAGGTGCGGACGCGATCAAGACGAACACCTTTGCGGCAAACACGCATTCTATGGGAACGGATTTAGGCGATGTGTTTGCGGTGATCGACGCGGGGTGCAGGTGTGCGCAGGCTGCCGCAGCAAAAGATACGCTCATCTTTGCGAGCATGGGGCCGATTTTGCACGATGATCAAAAGAAGTGCGACGAAGAACGCCATAACCTGATTGACCGTTTTCTTGCAAATGGCGTTTCACATTTCCTGTTCGAGACGTTCGGCGAAGCGCCAGCGCTTATCGAAGCGGCGCAGTATGTAAAGAGCATATGTCCGGAAGCATATGTGATCACAGAGTGCTCGGTCGCGCCGGATATGTATACGCAAAGCGGCATATCAGCGCAAAGCATCATTGATGCGCTGTGCGAAATAGACGAGATCGACGCGTACGGCTTCAACTGCACATGCGGGCCGTTGCACATGGTGAATGTGGTACAAAGCATCGAATTTTACGAAAAGCCGGTGTGCATCATGCCCAACGCGGGTTACCCGACCGTTGTTGGTGGGCGTACGGTGTTCAAAAGCACGCCGGATTATTTTGCGGAGCAACTATTAAAGATCGCCGGAGCGGGCGTGAAGATATTGGGCGGTTGCTGCGGCACCACGCCCGAACACATCCGCGCGGCGGCGCAGGCATTGCGGTCGTTTCATGCGGCAGGGGGCGCCCGCGAAAAAGCACCGGCGCATGACCATTCCCCGCAGAAAGCAAAAAAACAGGATGTGTCAGGTGGGAAACCTATCGCGGTCGAGCTCGATTCGCCGCTCGACGCGGACGGCGCGTTCTTCACAGAGGCGGCGCAAAACCTCGCTGCCGCGGGTGCGGATTATATCACGATCGCGGACTGCCCGATCGGGCGGGCGCGTGCGGACAGCAGTATGCTTGCCGCTATGCTCAAGACGCAGTACGGCATCACGGCGCTGCCGCACTTAACGTGCAGAGACAGGAACCTAAACGCCTCCAAGGCGCTTTTGTTGGGACTGCATATGCAGGGCATACACGATGTGCTCGTCGTAACGGGCGACCCCATCCCCAACAACCGCAGGGGAGAGATCAAAAGCGTGTTCCAGTTCAATTCCGTGCTCTATACGGAATTCATCAGGGATCTTAACCGCACGGTGTTTGCGGACGCGCCCTTCACGGTCATGGGCGCGCTCAATGTGAACGCGCAGAACTTTGACGCGGAGCTTGCAAAAGCAAAGAAAAAGGAACAAGCTGGTATGAGCTGCTTTTTGACGCAGCCGGTCTACGAGCAGCACGCGGCCGATAATATAGCGCGCGCAAAACGCGAGCTTGCTGCGGAAATATGGGCGGGCGTTATGCCTGTCGTCAGCTACAAAAACGCCTGCTTTATCAACAACGAGCTTGCGGGCATCGATATTCCAGCGGAAATCTGCGAACGCTTCAAGGACGCGGACAGGCAGCAGGCGGCAAAGATCGCTGTGGAGACGGCGATGGACACCATAGAATTGGTAAAAGAAATCGCGGACGGTTATTACATCATCACGCCGCTAAAGCGTGCGGATATCGTGTGCGAGATTATAAAGGAGTTAAAAGCATGATCATTATTGGAGAAAAACTCAACAGCTCC
>NZ_JAYFPU010000061.1:0-1699 GCF_034927525.1 Christensenella sp. | reverse complement strand
CAGGTATCTACGACGATTATTAAACTGATTCCTCTTATTTTAATGGGGATTGTTGGCTTGGTTGTGGGTCTGTTCAATGGGATGACCATTGATAATTTTACAACGGTGGTAGACCCCAGCGTTAGTCCAACCAGTGGCTTTCTGGCGGCCGTAGTAGCTACTGCTTTTGCTTATGAGGGGTGGATCATTGCGACCAGCATTAATGCGGAGCTGAAGGACCCAAAAAAAAATCTTCCCAAAGCCTTGGTTCTGGGAACGATTATTGTGGCGGTGGTCTATATTCTGTATTATGTAGGAATTGCCGGGGGAATCAGCAATGGGGATATGATGGAAATGGGAGCTGACGGAACCCGTCAGGCTTTTGTCAATTTGTTTTCATCCATTGGCGGAACAGCATTGTTTGTCTTTGTGATTATCTCTTGTCTAGGGACTTTAAATGGCCTGACCATGGCCTGTTCCCGGGGAATGTACAGCTTAGCAGTACGGAACCGGGGGCCAAAGCCTAAGCTCCTTGGGGATGTGGATCGACAGACCAATATGCCCGTGAACTCTGCCATCATAGGGTTGGTTTTCTGTGGCATCTGGCTAACTTATTTCTATGGGTCCCAATTAGCTGCAGAACCTTGGTTCGGAGCCTTTTCCTTTGATTCCTCGGAGCTGCCCATTGTCACCATTTATGGGATGTATATCCCCATTTTCATTATGGTCATGATCCGGGAGAAAAGCGAGCATTGGATGAAGCGTTTCGTTATGCCTGGTCTCTCCATCATTTGCTGCCTGTTCATGATTGCCGCGGCATTCATTGCCCATGGTGTAACGGCGGTTACCTGCTATATCATTGTCTTTGCCGTCATCTTGCTCATTGGGGCACCGTTTTTACGGCAGCACTCCTAGGGTGTTTTAAAGGCAGTGCTGGAGAAAGGGTGGAGCAGACATGAGGCCACTGAGGCAAGAGATGGTTTGGAATCCCTGGCATGGCTGTCATAAATACTCGGAGGGTTGTGCGCATTGTTATATGTTTCGGCGGGATGAATCCATTGGGAAAGACCCCACCCGTGTGGAGCGGACGAAGAGCTTTCAGCTTATCATTGCCCGGGATCGAAAGGGGCGTTATAAAGTGCCCTCCGGAACCCTGGTTTATGTCTGTATGACCTCCGATTTTTTAATTGAGGAGGCCGATGGCTGGCGCCCGGAAATCTGGCAAATGATGGCGGACCGGCCGGATTTGGATTATATGATCATTACGAAGCGTATCGTTCGCCTTAAAGACATGCTGCCCCCGGATTGGGGAGGTGGGTGGCCCAATGTGGCCGTGGCCTGTACCATAGAAAATCAGCGACAGTATGATTTCCGTTATCCGATTTTCAGAGATCTGCCCATTGCCCATAAATTTCTGGCCTGCGAACCCCTCCTGGGCCCCATCACTATGCTGGGGCTGGATAACCGGATCGAAGGGGTGGTGGCCGGTGGTGAGTCCGGCAATGCCGCCCGATCCTGTGATTTCGACTGGTTTTTGGATCTGTATTGCCAATGCCTTAATGTTGGTGTGTCCTTTACCTTCCGCCAGACCGGAGCCCGTTTGAAGAAAAACGGCATCACCTATCGAATTCCAAGGCGGCGGCAGCATGAACAAGCCCGAAAAGCGGGCTTGGATACAGAGCTTTAATGCATGAATGTTTTTTAGTGGAGCCTTGACACA
>NZ_JAYFPU010000307.1:0-13151 GCF_034927525.1 Christensenella sp. | reverse complement strand
TTTGCACGCATTGAGGAATCAGACATGATGCTGGTTCCCGATTTGGATACGTTTGCGATCTTCCCCTGGTCTAACCCGAAGGGGCGCACGGCGCGGTTTATTTGCGACGTATATATGCCGGATGGCACGCCGTATGAAAGTTGTCCGCGGCACATCTTAAAGAGGCAGCTTGCCCGCGCTAAGGAGCTTGGATACTCGCTTAATATCGGGCCAGAGTGTGAGTTCTTTATGTTCCACAAGGACGAGAAGGGAAAAGCGACGATCGAGACAAACGACGACGGCGGATATTTTGATCTGGCGCCGCTTGATACGGGCGGCGGTGCGCGCCGTGATATCAGTCTTGCGCTTGAGGAAATGGGGTACGAGATCGAGGCGGCTCACCACGAATGCGCGGCAGGGCAGCATGAGATCGATTTTAAATACGGCGACGCGCTTAGGATGGCGGACGATGTGATGACGTTTAAGATCGTCGTTAAGAGGATTGCGCAGATGCATGACTTGCATGCGACGTTTATGCCAAAGCCGATCTACGGAATTGCGGGGAGCGGTATGCACATCAATATGTCGCTGTGTACAAAGGATGGCAACGCGTTTTGCGACAAGAGCGACGAGCTTGGACTTTCCAAGGAAGCGTACGGATTTATGGCGGGTATCTTAAAGCACGCCAGAGGGCTTTCGCTGCTGACGAACCCGACGATCAATTCGTATAAGCGCCTTGTGCCGGGATTTGAAGCGCCGTGCTATATTGCGTGGTCGGCAAAGAACAGAAGCCCGCTGGTACGCGTGCCTTATGCGCGCGGGTCGGCGACGCGTATTGAGATGAGGAACCCTGACCCGACGGCAAGTCCGTACCTTGCGTTTGCAGGTGCGCTCGCTGCCGGCTTAGCGGGCATCGAGAAGGGGATGGTTCCGCCGCCGCCGGTGAACAAGAATATTTATACGCTGAGCGAAGCGGAGAAGAAAAAACATAAAATCATGCGTGTGCCACAGAACCTATTTGACGCGATCGACGATTTTGAAGCAGACCCGCTGATGCGTGAAGTGTTGGGGGCAGGAGCGTATTCGAAATATCTCGCGGGCAAGAAAACGGAATGGATGGACTATTCGACCTGTGTACATGAATGGGAACGCATCCACTATCTTACAAAATATTGATCAAATAAAATACCGCTCCGGTTGCCGGAGCGGTATTTTTTACTGTATTCTTATTGACAAAAGAGGTGGAATCTACTACAATTATTAATGCTATCTGAAAAGACGGCCCCATGGTCAAGCGGTCAAGACGTAGCCCTCTCACGGCTGAAACCGGGGTTCGATTCCCCGTGGGGTCACCATATACCGCCAGCAATTATGCTGGCGGTTTTTTGTTTCTTTCAATAGCCGATCAGATCGTGGATGCGCTTGATGGTAGCGAGGTTATCCATTGTTTCTGCAAGGCTCAGCCGCGGCTTTTCCCCGTTCAGGATACAACGCCCAAATTGCTCGACCTCAAGCATATAATTATCCTGACAGTTGACGCGGATGATTTCTTCCTGCTGCATGGGCTCTGTGACGGCATCCTGACGAAGGATACGGATCGGGATGTGGCCGGTAGCGTGGTAAAGGCCGGGATATTCCAAAATACCTTTATCGCCCGCGATGGTAAAGCCGTTCATGAAAACAACATTGAACGAACAGTGGATCATACCGAGAAGCCCGTCACCGTAGGAATAGGCTACACATACATCTGTATCTACGCCGGTCTTGGGATGCATGATAGCTTGTGCACAGATTTCCTCCGGCTGCTTTCCCGTCAGGTAACGGAACAGATTGATGGGATAGGAACCGACGTCGTAAAGCGAACCGCCGCCCAAATCCTTTTGCAGGCGGATATCGTTTTCGTCACCCGGCAGGAAAGAAAAATGTCCCTCGATGAGCGCCGGTTTGCCGATCACGCCTTGATCGAGTAGCTCCTTTACCTTTATGATCGCGGGGTTATGGCGATAGGCAAATGCTTCCATCAGGATCACGCCGTTTTTTTCACAAGCCGCCTGCATCTCTTTTACCTGCTCAACGGTAAGGCTAAGGGGCTTTTCGCACAAGATGTGCTTTCCACTTTGTGCTGCCTTTTTAACCCACTCGAGGTGCATGGAGTTTGGGAGGGGGATGTATACCGCATCCACATTGGGATCGGCAAGCAATGCTTCATAGCTGTCATATGCTTTTTCCGGCGCGTGGCGTTTTTCAAAATCGCGCAGTTTTGCTTCTGTTTTGCCTGAGATGGCATACAGCTTCCCGTTGGAGGATGCTTTGATGCCGGGAATCACGGCGCTTTCGGCAATGCGCGCGCAGCTGATGATTCCCCAATTGACAATATCCTTTGTTTCCATAACACTCGCTCCTTTTTACTTGATATTATTGCAAATATAACACTTTGAAAAGGAAAAAGCAATGTAGCAATAAGCTATGATATAATGAAAGAAATAAAGCAGGGAGGCGACGGACATGAGATTTGGCAGGGTACGGATACAACAGGGAGATTTTTACGCAGAGCTATCCGGCGGGCAGGCGAAGCTGCTTGTGGGAACGCCGTATGAAACGGTTGCTTATACGGGAGAGGAGCTTGCGCTTGAGGCGTGCACATTGCTTGCGCCGGCTAAACCGAAAAATATCGTGGCGGTTGGTCTCAACTACCAAAGCCATGCGACGGAAATCGCAATGACGATCCCTAAGGAACCGCTGATCTTTTCTAAATTTATAAGCTCGATCCTTGTCCCGGGTGGGGTGATCGTCAAGCCGCCGCAGTGCGAGAGGCTCGATTATGAAGCGGAGCTTGCGTTTGTGGTGGGAAAGAAATGCAGGAACGTGAGAAAGGAAAACGCGGCGGAATATATCTTTGGATACACATGCTTAAACGATGTGACGGCGCGCGATTTACAGAAAACAGACGGACAATGGGCGCGGTGCAAGGGCTTTGATACATTTTGCCCGTTTGGGCCGTGGATCGAAACGGAGTTTGACCCGACGGGTGCGCATGTGAGGGCGATCCTCAATGGCAAAACAGTGCAGGAGGGCAATACCTCTGATTTTATTTTTGACGCGTACACGCTGCTGGCATACATCAGCAGCTTTATGACGCTTATGCCGGGCGACGTAGTGACGATGGGCACGCCGGGCGGCATCGGCCCGATGCAGCCGGGGGACGAGATCAGCATTGTGATCGACGGGATCGGCGAGCTGCGGAACACAGTGGGAAAATAGTTAAAAGGGTAGTTTATGAAAACAATTGCCATTGTAGACGATGATGTATATATCGGCAATATGCTGGAAGAAGCGCTGCAAAAAGAAGGATATGCCGTCCTCCGCGCATATTCCGGGACGGAAGCGCTTTTTCTTCTTTCGAAGCACCAGCCGGATATTGTTTTGCTGGATTTGATGCTGCCGGGGCTTTGCGGGGAAGAGGTTCTGCCTAAAATACGCGCGATACCGGTAATTATTATGAGCGCAAAAGTGAGTGTTGACAATAAGGTTCAGCTGCTTTTGGATGGTGCGGTCGATTATGTTACGAAGCCATTTGAATTAAAGGAGTTGTTGGCGCGCATACAGGTGCATTTGCGCCCACATGCCACGGCCTTGGGAAGTGAAGTTTTGCGCTATGGCGATCTTTGTCTTGATACAAAAACCCATCAGGTCACGGCGGCAGGCCATTCTGTCCGGCTCACAAAAACCGAATTTGCCATCCTAAAGTATTTGATGCGGAATCCGAACCAAGTCATAACCAAATCACAGCTGCTGGATCAGATCAGCGCCGATACGCCGGACTGTGTGGAAAGCTCGTTAAAGGTGCATGTAAGCAATCTGCGTACAAAGCTTCGGGAGCAAGACAATAAAGAGAATATCGAGGCTGTGTGGGGGATCGGTTTCAAGCTGTTGTGATGAAGCTTTACGGTTTCTTAACGTTTTTCTTAACCGGTTTCTTAACCATATCGTGCTAGCATAAGGAATCATATACAAGGAGGCATTGATGTGGAGTATGTATTAGAAACGCACAACCTGTCCAAACAATACCATTCATTCAAGGCGCTTGACCGGTTATCTATGCGGGTAGAAAAGGGGGCCATCTATGGCTTTGTTGGCAAAAACGGTGCGGGCAAAACCACGCTGATCCGAATCATCTGCGGCTTACAGCGGCCGACGGACGGCGGCTATACGTTATATGGGAGAGGGCACGCCACGGCGGATATCGGAAAATCCCGCCGCAGGATGGGCGCCATTGTAGAAACGCCGTCCATCTACCATGATATGACGGCAGAGGAAAACCTGAGGGCGCAGTACAGAATACTGGGGCGGCCTTCCTTTGACGGCATTGACAAACTGCTTGAGCTTGTTGGCCTGCGCGGTACAGGGAAAAAGAAAGCGAAACATTTTTCGCTTGGTATGCGGCAACGGCTGGGTATTGCTGTGGCGCTTGCAGGCGATCCGGACTTTCTTGTGCTGGATGAGCCCGTCAACGGCCTTGACCCGCAAGGCATTGTGGAGATGCGGGAGTTAATTTTAAAACTTAATCGGGAACATATGATCACGGTGCTGATTTCCAGCCACATTTTGGATGAACTCTCCCGCCTTGCAACGCATTACGGATTTATCGACAGCGGAAGGATTGTGAGGGAGATCAGCGCGGAGGAGCTGGAACGCAGCTGCCGCAAGTGCATGAACCTTACAGTCACGGACATTCATGCGCTCGTCCGTACGCTGGATGCGATGGGCATTGAATACGCGGTTACAGCGGACAAAAAGGCCGATGTATTTGGGGAATGGAACATTACAGAGCTGACACGTGCGCTCGATCAGGAAAACTGCACCATCCAAAACATGGAAGCGCGCGATGAAAGCCTGGAAAGCTATTACATCAATTTGTTGGGAGGTGAGCGCAATGCGTAACCTGATCCGGGCAAATTTTGTGAGGCTGGTGCACGACAAGGTGTTTTGGATCGTAACGGCGGCCCTTTTGATCCTGGGATTTGTGATACTGGGCGGACAATACCAGGCAATGAAAGAAACAGATGTGACCGTCTTTTTGGAATCAAGTATTTTGGGCGTATTTTTGTTGGTTGGCATTGCCCTCGCTATTTTTGCTCCCTTATTTATCGGCACAGAGTACAGCGACGGAACAATGCGCAATAAGCTTGCGGCAGGCGCAAAGAGAACGCACATTTACTTCGCTCATTTTATTACCTGTGCCATTGCAGGTATTTTGATCGATGTTGTATATCTGGCCATCATATCTTCCCTTGGCTTTGCTCTATTGGGAACGCTTGTAACGCCGGTCACTACGCTGCTTATATGGATCGCCGTAGGCATCCTGTTGACGCTCAGCTGGGCGGCGATTTTTACGCTGATCACAATGCTGGTCACCAGTAAGGCTGTTTCCGCGATCGTCTGCGTTCTTCTTGCCGTCGTGCTCATGGTGGCGGGGTCGAACCTGTGCATGTCATTAAAGGAGCCTGAATTTTATGACGGAATGGTGTCCGATGTAGTAAATGATGCGGAGGCAGAGGACGGTATGCAAACGCAATACAATATGCAATATGTCGAGAAAATCCCTAACCCCAAATATATCCCACCGGAGCAGAGACCTTTTGTACAAGCCATAGCAGACATTTTGCCGGCGGGGCAGGCACAGCAGCTTACATGGCTTGAAGTGCCGCAGCCGTGGCGGCTGATGCTGTACTCCGCCGCGATCATTGTGATCGCAAATGGGTTGGGCGTCTTTGTTTTCCGCAGAAAAGATTTGAAATAGGTGGTCTTATGGTTTGGTTGCTTTGCGGCTTGTGCGCCGCGCTTGGTATGATCGTTATTGTTTTGCTTTGCAAAATCGCCGCCCTGCGCAGGGCGGCGGGCGAGATCGGCGCGGCATTTTGCGCAAGGCTTGATGAAGATAGCAACGTAGGCATTGATGTTTCGACCGCCGACCGCAGAATGCGCTGTCTTGCGGCAGAGATAGACAGGCAATTGAAGCGATTGCGGCGCAGACATATCCGTTTTACGCAGGGTGACCGCGAATTAAAGGATGCCGTTACAAACATTGCGCATGATCTGCGTACGCCCTTAACGGCAATTTGCGGGTATATGGAATTGCTGGAGCAGAAGGATGTGCCTGAAGATGTCCGTAAGTATTTGCAAATCATCGAAAACCGGGTCGACGTACTGAAACAGTTGACGGAGGAACTGTTCCGCTATTCGGTGATCGTGTCGACGGCGGACGACAGCCGGGAAACCATTATCATGAACCATGCGCTGGAAGAATGTATCGCCGCCCATTACAGTGCATTGCTAAAAAGCGGCATCGAGCCGGAAATTTCTATCCCAGACACCCTGATAGAGCGTTCGTTGAACAAAGCCTCTTTTTTCCGAATCCTCGATAACATGATGGGCAATGTCCTGAAATACAGTGATGGTGATTTATATATCGCACTGTCGCCTGATGGGGCGATCATTTTTCGCAACCATTCCAAATATCTGAATGAAATTAGGATAGGACGACTGTTTGACCGTTTCTATACCGTTGAAAATGGGCAGGGCGGCACGGGGCTTGGGCTTTCTATTGCTAAAATACTGACCGAACAGATGGGGGGAACGATACAGGCTTATAAAGAAGGAGAAGTTTTCACGATAGAACTTGTATTCTAGTACCGGAACACAATAGAGGAAGCATTCACCGCGCAAGCAAAAAAACGGTTGCGCGGCGGCAGATGATATGTCCAAATGGAGATGGCAACAATAAGCGGCGGTTTTGAAAACTGCCGTTTTTTGTTTCTATAAAGAAAAACACAAATTACACATATGTGAAATATAGCTGTATTTAATTGACATATTACCAATAAGTCTTTAGCATGGAAGGTGAGGAAAGCTCGTCTTTTGTGGGACGGGGAAAATATGAAAGATGATGGCAGGAGGCTGTGAAACGTGAAAAAGTATGACAGGAAGCTTTTGGAAGAAATGCTTGAGAAAATGTACCTCGGGAGAAAATTTGAGGAACGTGTGCAGTGGCTCTTTTCGCAGGGACTGGTGCATGGAACGACGCATCTTGGGATCGGCGAGGAAGCGGTAGCGGCAGGCACGATTTTGGCTCTTAAGGAGCAGGATTATGTATTTGGTACGCACAGGGGACATGCGCAGGCGCTTGCAAAGGACATCGATGTGAACGCGATGATGGCGGAGATATTGGCAAAGGAAACGGGCGTTTGCAGGGGCAAGGGTGGATCGATGCACATTGCCGACCCGGATATCCATTACTTCGGCGCGGACGGTGTGCTGGGTGCGAGCGCTGTTATGGCGGGCGGCGCGGCGCTTGCAATCAAAAAAAGAAAAGAGAAAGACCGGATCGTTACGATCTTTTTTGGCGATGGGACATCCAACGAAGGGGCGACGTTTGAGGCGATCAACCTGGCGGCGGTTTGGAACCTTCCGGTGCTCTTTGTGTGCGTGAACAACACATACGGGATGTCAACGCACATCTCAAAGGTCATGAAGGATATTGATATCAAAAAACGCGCGATCCCGTTTGGCATTCCCGGCGAGGATGTTGACGGAAACGACGTGCTGGCTGTGTATGAGGCCGTCAGCAAGGCGCGTGAATATGTGCTGGAGAACGGCCCGATGCTGCTTGTGGAAAACACATATAGGATATCCGGACACTCTAAGAGTGATGGGAACTTATACAGGACAAAGGAAGAAATCGCGGCATGGAAGGAAAAATGCCCAATCAAAGCGTTCCGCAAGTATCTGGTGGAGCAGCAGGGCTTTAGCGAGCAGGAACTCGACAAGCTCGAAGAAAATGTAGCGGCGAGGATCGAGGCTTCGGTGGAATTTGCAAAGAGCAGTCCGGAACCGACAATGGACGGTATTCTAGATGACGTTTACGCACTGTAAAGAGAGGGAATAAAAATGGCTGAAATCACATATGCACAAGCGATCAATGATGCGATCAGTGAAGAAATGAGAAAAGACCCCGAAGTTTTTATGATGGGGGAGGATATTGGCGAATATTGCGGCGCATTCGGCGTTTCTAAGGGAATGATCGAGGAATTCGGGCCGGAGCGTATTATGGACACGCCCATTGCGGAGCAGGGTTTTGTCGGTGCGGCGATCGGCGCGGCGATGGCGGGCATGCGCCCTATCGTGGAGCTGATGTTTTCCGACTTTTTATGCGTTTGCTATGACGAACTCGTAAACGAAGCGCCCAAGCTGCGCTTTATGTTTGGCGGCAAGGTATCTGTACCGATGGTGATGCGTACCCCTTCTGGAAGCGGCACGGGCGCGGCGGCGCAGCACTCCCAGAGCTTAGAGGCGGTGCTCGCACACATGCCGGGCTTAAAAGTCGTGATCCCGTCTACACCGTACGACGCAAAGGGACTCTTGAAAACCGCGATCAGGGACAACAACCCTGTCATGTTTTTGGAGCAAAAGCAACTTTACCGTACAAAGGGCGAGGTACCCGAGGAAGAATATACGATCCCACTCGGACAGGCGGACGTGAAGCGTGAGGGCAGCGACGTGACGCTGGTGACGTACGGAAAAATGGTACGCATGTGCTTGGAAACAGCGGAAGCCTTGGAAAAGGACGGTATTTCGGCGGAGGTCATCGATCTGCGCAGTATCGTACCGCTCGATATCGATACGGTCATCGCTTCGGTCAAGAAAACAAAGCATCTGATCATCGTGCACGAGGCAGTGCAGTTTTGCGGCTTTGGCGCGGAGATCGCGGGGCAGATCGCGGACAGTGAGGCGTTTTATTATCTTGACGCACCCATCAAAAGGCTGGGAGCAATGTCTGTGCCTATTCCGTTCAATCCGACGCTTGAACGCGAGGTCGGGCCGACGAAAACGAAAATCATCGACATTGTAAAAGATATTCTGTGAGGTAGATGAAATGATTGAAGTATTTATGCCCAAGGCCGGCATGGACATGCAGGAGGGGCGCGTTATTAAATGGCTCAAGGAGGTCGGCGATCCGGTAGAGCTCGATGAACCGATCATGGAGATCGAAACGGATAAGATCACGATGGAGGCAGAGGCGCCGGGAACGGGTATCCTGCTGGCGAAGCTTGTGCCGGATGACACGGTCGTGCCTGTGCTTGAGGTGATCGGCTATATCGGCAAGGAGGGGGAAAAAGTCCCTGAGAAGGCCGAAGCAAGAACGGAAGAAAAACAAGGCGGACAAGCGGTTGAGGAAAAGCCGCAGGCAGCTGCTGAAAAAACCAAAAGTGAGGTGTTTGTGAGCGGGGACGTGATCGCTACGCCGTATGCAAAATCGCTTGCCAAGGAAAAAGGCGTAGACCTTGCAAAGACTGTGCCCAGTGGTAAACACGGGGAGATCAAAGCGGCGGACGTACTGGCGGCTTCCCCTGCGGCAACGCCGCTTGCAAAGCGCATGGCGGACGATATGGGCGTGCCGCTTGGCGGTGTCGCGGGAAGCGGGTTTGGCGGCAAGATCACAAAAGAGGATATTCTTGCGTATCAGACGCCGGTGCAGGGCGCAGGCGAGGAGACCAGCGTGCCGCTTAAGGGCGCGCGCAAGGTGATCGCAGACCGGATGGCAAAGAGCCATACGGAATGTCCGACTGTGACGCAGCACATGAAGGTCGATGTGACGCGGCTGCTGGCGATGCGTAAGGAACTGAATGAAACAAGGGAGCAGAAGATATCAGTCAACGACATCGTACTAAAGATCGTCGCGCAGGCGGTATCCGAGCATCCGCTCGCGCGTACAGTGATCCGTGATGATATGCTGGTGACCAAGCCGGAAACGAACATCGGTTTTGCGGTGGGCATGGACGAGGGGTTGCTCGTGCCGGTGATAAAGAATGCGGACAGGCTGCCGCTTTCGATGATTTCACAGATAGCGAAAGACTTAGCAAAGCGCGCGCGCGAAAATGCCATCAAGCCGGATGAAATGTCGGGCGGTACATTTACGATATCCAACATGGGTATGTTCGACGTATACGCGTTTACGCCCATCATCAACCAGCCGGAAAGCGGCATCCTTGGGATATGCTCGATCGAGGATCAGGTGTATATCAAGGAAGACGGCAGTGTGGGCAGCAAAAAGATCATGATGATCTCTTTGACGTACGATCATCGCATCATGGACGGCGTAGGCGCTGCCAGATTGCAGCTGCGCATCAAAGAGCTGATGGAGCATCCGCTTGACGCGCTGTGCGAGGAGGAAAAAGTAGTGGCTGAAAAATATGACGTAGCCGTGATTGGCGGCGGCCCGGCGGGATATGTATCCGCCATCAAGGCCGCGATGTTGGGCGGTAAGGTAGTTTTATTTGAGAAAGATGTTGTGGGCGGCACGTGCTTAAACCGTGGGTGCATCCCCACGAAATCGTACATCAAGACAGCGGAAACGATCGGGGAGATCAAACATGCGGGAAAACGCGGGATTGTAAACGACCCCAAGACCGCGGTCGATATGGAGAAAGTCGTTGCGTATAAGGACGGCGTGGTCAAGAAGCTGACAGGCGGCGTGGCGGGATTGCTGCGCTCACACGGCGTGACCGTGGTGCATGGCGAAGCCTCGTTAAAGGACAAAACGACGGTTGTATGCGGCGGTAAGGAATACGCGGCGGTGGCGACCCTGCTTTGCGGCGGGTCTGTGCCAGGGGCGATCCCTATTCCCGGGGCGGAGCTTGCGGGCGTGCTCACAAGCGACACGATCCTTGACTTAAAGGAAGTGCCGGAGGAGCTGTGCGTGATCGGCGGCGGCGTGATCGGGTGCGAGATTGCGACGGCGTTTGCGGCGTTTGGCAGCAATGTGACCATCGTGGAATATGCGCCGACGCTTATTCCGATGATGGACAGCGAACTGGCTGTGGCAACGGAAAAATCGCTGCAGGCGGCGGGTATTAAAATCATGACTGCAACAGCGGTCTCACAGATCGGAAAGGATGGCGGCAAGCTGGCGGTAAAAGCGGGCGATGCGGACATCGTATGTGATAAGGTATTGCTTTGTGTGGGCAGGAAGCCCGACCTTTCATGCCTCGGAAGCCTGAGCGGCGAGATCAAAACCGAAAGGGGTTATGTTGTCGTCAATGATAACATGCAGACCAGCATTCCTAATATCTATGCGCCTGGGGATATCAACGGAAAAAGCATGCTGGCGCACGCGGCCTTCAAGATGGGCGAGACCGCGGCGCAAAACGCACTTGGAGCCAACGAAAGATGTAAGCTCTCTGTGGTGCCGTCATGCGTATATACGCTGCCCGAAGTCGCCAGTGTTGGGATGACCGAAGAAGAAGCGGTCAAGAAATACGGCAAGGATGGGATATTGATCGGACGTTTCCCTTTTGCAGCGAACGGTCGCGCGCTTGCGTGCGGGCATCCGGAGGGGTTTATCAAGGTGATCGCCACGAAAAAATACGGCGAGCTAGTGGGCGTGCATATGATGGGCGCGGGCGTGACGGAAATGATCGCCGAGGCTGCGGCGCTGATGGCCTCCGAGGTCACGGTGCATGAGATCGCGGAGATCATCCATCCGCACCCGACGTGCAGCGAAGCATTTATGGAGGCGTGCGCGGACGCGCTTTCGGCGTGCATTCATTTGCCGAAGAAGTAAGAGGGGAGAAGTCAATGAATTTTAAATTACCGAAAACACATATATTGTTGCAGGAATTGTACCGGAAATTTGCACAGACAGAAATAAAACCGCTCGCCCGGGAGATGGACGAGACGGAGACCTATTCGATGGAGCTTGTGGAAAAGATGCAGAAGTGCGGATTCTTCGGTATCCCGTATTCCAAAAAGTACGGCGGCGGAGGCGCGGACGTGCTGGCGTACACGCTATGTATGGAGGAAGTATCGAAAGTGGACGCGAGTACGGGTATTACCATTTCGGTGCATACGTCGCTTTGCTGCTCGTGCATCAATGAATATGGCAGCGAGGAGCAAAAAGAGAAGTTTTTGCGTCCGCTGGTGGATGGGCGCAAGATCGGCTGCTTTTCGCTGACGGAGCCGAATGCGGGATCAGACGCTTCTGGACAGCAGACGACAGCGGTGCGCGACGGGGATCATTATGTGATCAATGGATCCAAGGTGTTTACGACCAATTCCGGCTTTGCGGATACGTTCATCGTATTTGCGCTGACGGACAAGGCGGCGGGGACGGACGGTATTTCCGCTTTTATCGTGGAGCGGGAAACGCCGGGCATCACGGTGAGCGCAAACATCCCGCGCATGGGCATTCGCGCGGCATCTAACTGTGAGGTGGCGCTGCAAAATGTATGCGTACCTGCGGAAAACCGCTTGAAAAAAGAAGGCGAAGGATTTGAGATCGCAATGAACGCCCTGGACGGCGGGCGCATCGGCATCGGTGCGCAGAGCGTGGGCATCGCGCAGGGCGCGCTTGACGAAGCGATCGCGTATGTGAAGGAGCGCAAGCAGTTTGGCAGGCCGATCGCAGCGTTCCAGAACACGAAATTCAAGATCGCGGAGATGCAGACGAAGATCGACGCGGCGCGGCTGATGGTGTGGCGTGCGGCGCTTGCCAAAGACGCGCATGAGGATTATTCGGCGCTGGCGGCGATGTGTAAGCTGTTTGCTTCTGAGGTGGCGAACGATGTGACGCGTGCGTGTGTGCAGCTTTTTGGCGGATATGGGTTCTCGCGCGAATATCCCGTGGAGCGCATGATGCGAGACGCAAAGATCACAGAAATCTATGAGGGAACGTCGGAGGTCATGAAGATGGTCATTTCGGGTTCCATGAAAATACGGTAAGGGGGAGCAAAAATGAAAATTGCAGTATGCATCAAGCAAGTACCGGACACCAGCGAAGTGGAGCTCGATCCGGAGACGAATACGCTGATCAGGACAGGGCTTCCCAGCATCATCAACCCGGACGATAAATCGGGCATCGAGGCCGCGCTTGCCTTAAAAGCAATGGCAGGCGAGGGCAGTACGGTGACGGTCGTCTCGATGGGGCCGCCGCAGGCAGAAATGGCGCTTCTCGAGGCGCTTTCGATGGGATGTGACGAGGCGTATCTGGTATCTGACCGCAAATTCGGCGGTTCGGACACGCTGGCAACCTCCACCATTCTTGCGGCCAGCCTCAAAAAGATCGGTTATGACCTGATCGTCACAGGACGTCAGGCAATTGATGGAGACACCGCACA
>NZ_JAYFPU010000316.1:0-1584 GCF_034927525.1 Christensenella sp. | reverse complement strand
GGTTAAAAACCCTCCCATTGAGGCGGCCCGGACCACCATGCCAGGGTTCTTAGTCAATATGGACCGATCACTTTCCCAAACCATGCGGGACTGGCAGAGCCTGACGGATCATGCCCCCTATAAAAAGGCCAGCATGACCCGAGCCATTGATTTATGTGAGTGGATGGAGACCCATTGCCCCCTGCCCAAGGACGAAATGTATCGGGGAATTACCATCCCTTTTGATGAAACCAACTACGATATCCTCTCCCGGTGGAAGGAAGCCATGCACAACCGCTTAAAGGGAAGGCCAATTCTGGAGGGGCTAACCATTGTCATTGCCCAGGAGGGGGATTCCCTGGAAACCTTGGAGGGAAAATACAAGATTCTGGATTTGCTCTATTCCATCCTGCGCAGCTTCAGTTCCGATGAGGAAGAGGCAGAGGCCCAGAAGGCTTATATTCTAGAGTGTAAGCTGGAACTCTCCGGAGCCATTATCGCGAAGCTTAAGCAGAATAAGAATACCTATAAGAAATGTAAAATCTGCGGAGATCGGCTGCCCTGGAATTACCCCTATGGCATTTGCAGTGCTTGTCATGCCCTGGAGATGGTAAGATCGGATCACTAAGCCCCATCCAAAGTGCATTGCTTATTATTTTTCGGTGTATTAATCGGATTGTTCAGCACTTTTTTCTGCCCGGGCAAAAAAGCTGATAATCCCTTCAAAGATCATATCTATCCCCAGAAGGAGGACATGGTGCTCCACACTGTTAAAGGGATTAAAGATAACGGCCATAGAAAGGGAAAATTCTATCAGGCCCTTGAGAAGATCCCAAAAGAAATTTTTTCCGTGGGCCATTTTAAACAGGGCGGTATTGAGGTAACCCGTTGCCTGGGTTAGGCCTGTCAGCCCCCAGAAAATGGCGATGATGAAAAGGGCATCCTCCTGGGCGAAGAAGATACCAATGCCCACGGCAATGGCAGAAAAGGATTTGACCAGGTCAGTTTGTTCTAAAATCCTGTAATCCTGATTAATGATTCCCTTGTAAAATTGTAGTCCACCCTTGATAATCAGGATACCACCGCAAAAGGTGGGAAGGAGATGGGTCACATTCCTGGCGAAAATAAGACAGAGAATTCCGTTGAGTAAAATGAGGAGTGCATCGGTTCTTTTATAAGTTTCTTGTTTCATCAGAGTCCTTCTTTCATCGAAATAGAGAATATTAATTTTATTATAGCATGTGTACATTCCTGTGACATTTCTGATTTAGTTTAAAATAATTATAAAAAACAATTGACAGGCTGAACTAACATTGCTATAATTTAGTCAAGTTAGTAAAAGCTAACACAATTGTTTATCCCGTATCTCATAGAATTTTTTTAGACATAGGAGGAAATTAACATGTCATTAATTAAAAAGCAAGTCAGCGATTTTGCAGTACAGGCCTACGTTGGTGGTGAATTTAAGGAAGTTAAAAAAGAAGATATCCTCGGACGTTGGTCCATCTTTTTCTTCTATCCTGCAGATTTTACCTTTGTGTGTCCCACAGAGTTGGAAGATTTAGCCAATAAATATGATGAATTCCAGAAAATTGGCTGCGATAT